>CAJIZW010000024.1 GCA_905181985.1 uncultured Paracoccaceae bacterium
GGAGCTCAGGCTGCAATCTTCTCTGGTGCGGGGCAAAGCTGTGTTTCTGGATCACGCTTACTAATCCAAAGTAGTATCTATGACGAATTAACCTCCATGATTTCTAATGGTATGAAATCTATAAAATTAGGAGACCCACTTGATGAAAATACTGAAATTGGTCCAATCTCTAACTTAAAACAGTTTAATCATATCCAAAATATAATTAAAATGGCAAAAAAAGAAGGAGCAAATGTGTCTGAAACCAGTGACTTACCCGAGGGTGGCTACTTTGTCTCACCAACCGTATTAACAAACTTAAATAATTCATCTACGTCTGCACAAACTGAAATTTTTGGTCCAGTTGTAACAGCAATTTCCTTTAAGACCGAAGATCAAGCCATCTCAATAGCAAATGATACTTCTTTTGGGTTAGCTGGCGCAGTTTGGACTAACAACGTAGGTCGTGCTCACCGGGTAGCTTCCAAAGTAACGGCAGGCACTTTTTGGATAAATAGCTATAAAGCAATTCACGTATCCTCACCTTTTGGTGGATCATTAAGCTCTGGGTTCGGTAGGTCTAGTGGACTAGAAGCTCTAATGGAATATACAGCTCCAAAAAGTGTTTGGTTAGATAGTGCAGAAACTCCTAGTATCTCATTTGGGTATGTAGCGTAGAAAAGGAAAAATAAATGCTAAAATTAACAGAAATAGCTAAAAATTGTGAGATCGTTAAGCATGTTTCAAACAAAAATAAAAACTTAGATGATTACTTGAAAGTATCCAGCATATTACCCAAGAAAGATGTAAAAAAAGCCTATGATGTTATTTCATCTTGGCCTGGTTATAAGCCAACACCGTTAGTAGAGCTTAATAAAATAGCACAGTTTTGTGGAATTAAGTCTGTCTTATTTAAAGATGAATCCAAGCGTTTTGACTTAAAATCATTCAAAGCACTAGGGGGAGCATATGCTGTAGCCGACCTCGCTAAAGATTTCATCTTAAAAGGAGGTAAAGTTGAAGACTACGTCGTCACTACAGCTACAGATGGAAATCATGGGAGATCTGTGGCTTGGGGTGCAAAATTAGCTGGCTGTAAAGCAAAAATTTATATTCATGCGCATGTTAGTAAATCGCGAGAAACTGCTATGCAGGAATTGGGGGCCGAGGTAATTAAAATAAATGGAAATTATGAAGCCTCCTTAAGTGCATGTAAAAGTGATGCTGAAAAGAACGGTTGGCACATCGTATCAGACACTTCCTGGGAAGGATACACGGACATACCAAGGCAAGTTATGGCCGGTTATTCTGTGATTGCAACTGAATGCCTTTCTCAACTTAAAGCTACAAATCCTTCTCACGCTTTCCTACCAGTAGGAGTGGGAGGGTTAGCTGGAGGTGTGACCGCACCATTCCTTCATCGTATGGAAAATAAACTATTCAAAGTGATTTCAGTTGAAAGCAATATGTCCGCATGTTTCCTAGAAAGCATTGAAAGCAGCCATCCTACTCTTGTCAACATTACAGAGGAGACTTTAATGGCGGGCCTATCGTGCGGCGAAGTTTCAAAAATCGCTTGGGAATTATTAAAACCATTATTATCTGACTCTATTTGTATCACTGACAAAGCAGTAGGGCCATTAATGCATTTATTTGCCACGGGGCAAGCAGCAAGCGACAATCAAAATGAATTTCTTTCAATTGAAGCAGGAGAATGCTCAACTTCCGGTTTAGCAGCCCTACTAGCAATATGTAATGATGAGAGGGCTAAAGCTGAAATGGGGTTAAATAAAGACTCTGTGGTCTTACTCGTTGGTACCGAAGGCGCTACTGACCCAGAATTATATGCTAAATTAATAAAACCTGAATAATCAACCATAAGGGGTTTATTTGAATAATATCCTTATAATTGGAGCAGGCGTAATTGGTTTGTCATGCGGTTATCACCTTGCACAAAAAGGCCTAAAAGTAACTATTGTAGACAAGAATGAACCAGGCTCAGGTCAATCAACCCGAACCGGTGGCGGTATTAGGTTCCTTCACGGTTCTAAACACAACCGTATTTTATCATCTCTTAGTGAACAATTTTGGAAAAAATTTCATCGTGAATTTGACACAAACCCTAATTACAATGAAATTGGTCATTTATTTTTATCTGCAGAAAATGAAAAAATTAACCAACTTATTAATGGAGATGGGGGCAAAAATTTTAAAATTTTAAATTCAAATGAAATTAACTCAATTTGGCCACATCTAAATGCACTTTCATTCAATCAAGGGTTATACTGTAAAAATGGAGGCTATCTTAACCAACACCAAGTAATAAAGGGCTTAGTAAGAGGTTTTCAAAAAATAGGAGGTAGTTTGCTTGTTGGTGTTAGAGCTAAGACTTTAATTTTATCTGACGGTAAGGTTCAAGGTATAAACTCTTCAATCGGGCCGCTTACTGCTGATATAACAATAAACTGCTCGGGAGCAGATGTTGGCGACCTAACAAAATATGACAACATTATCAAACCGTTTAAATCTCGCCATCATGAGTTGATAATAGTAAATTCAACTCAATCAATACCTAAGAAAACACCTTGGTTAATAGATTTAGATAAACAGGTCCACTTAAGATCTGATGGAATTAATAAAGTTCTAATCGGTGGGTTTTTAGGAAGTAATGATGTAGTGGAGTCAAAAAACTATACTCCCAAAATCTCTACGCAATGGCGAGATAATGTTATTTTAGCAGCACATGAATCCTTTGGCCTAACCGGTCTCAACGCTAATGTGATAAAACACTGGGGTGGTCTTTACCCGGGAACAAAAGATTATTTACCTATAATTGAAAAAACCCAACCCGGTCTTATGACAGCGGCAGGGTTTTCTGGTACCGGCCTAATGCATGCTCCTGCAGTAGGTATGATAATAAGTGACCTCGTAGGGTCAGGTCATACCAATAAAGTAGACATCTCAGTGTTTGACTCAAAAAGGTTTACTAAGGATGTAACAATTGCCGAAGGCACAGGATTTTAGTATAATATATTCTTGAGGATCACTAAGTTTTAATTAAAAGGATCAACTAATATGACACGAGAAGTTGGCGAATTATTGTTAAACTGGAAAACCGCATCAAATCCAACAAACCTTAGGCTCCAAGGTGAGCACGTTTTCATCGATGAAATTAATGATAAGGACCATTCAGAACAACTTTACAAAAGCTACAAGGCTGACAAAAATGGTGAAATATGGGACTATATGGCTGTTGGACCATTTGCAAACCTGAGTGAGTTTAAAGAGTGGGTGAAAAGTATACAGGGTAAAAAAGATCCACATTTTTTTATTATTGGAGATGTTAAATCTCAAAACGCTGTTGGAATTTTAAGCTATATGAGAATTAAACCAATGGAAGGGTGTATTGAAATTGGGAATATTAGTTTCTCCCCTAAACTCAAAAATACTGTAGCCGGAACAGAAGCAATGTATTTAACAATGAACTGGGCCTTCGAAAATGGATATCGCCGTTATGAGTGGAAATGTAACTCCTTAAATAAAAAATCTAGAAAAGCTGCTCAAAGATTAGGGTTTTCATTCGAAGGATTATTTCGTCAAGCAACTATTGTTAAAGGGCGTAATAGGGATACCGCGTGGTTTTCTGTGATTGATACAGAGTGGAAAGAATTAAAAAAATGCTACAAAACTTATTTAGATGAAAAAAACTTTTGTACCAATGGGATTCAAAAAATATCCCTTTCTAGTTTAACACAACCAATATTAAAGCAAAAAGATCCATCATTATAATAAAAAGTGATTGTAACAAAAGTTGTAATTAGAAAATATATATTTTTTAGTAGAATGATAAAAATTTAAGATCTATTAATAACTAATCTTAACCTTCACTAAATTACAAATTAAAAGGAACAGAAAAATGTCAATGCAACAATCTTACGATCCACTAAACAACAAGTTACTGACTTTTCATAATCACGTTCCTAAATTCATTAGTGGTGAAGACACTCCAAGTGCATATTTAGAAAGATGCTTAAAAAATATCTCAGAAAATGAACCAAAAATAAAAGCTTTTGTTACAATGAACATTGAGGGTGCGCGCGTAGCAGCAAAAGATTCAACTAAACGTTACGCAGAGAATAAAATATTATCATCGATCGATGGTATGCCTTTTGGAATTAAAGATGTGTTTGAAACCAAAGACATGGCAACTGAATGTGGTAGCCCGATATTCAAAGATAACAAAACTGGACGCGACTCCGCATTGGTAAGTGCCCTCAGGAAGGCAGGCGCTATAATTTTAGGAAAAACTGTCACTACTGAGTTTGCTTTTTATAAGGCAGGGCCCACCCGAAATCCATACGATCTAGAACGGACGCCAGGTGGATCATCTAGTGGCTCAGGGGCTGCTGTAGGGGCTGGTTTTTTACCTATTTCAATAGGTACCCAGGTTGTAGGATCACTAATTCGTCCTTCTAGCTATAATGCTAACTTTGGGTTTAAACCCTCTTTTGGTGCCATTAATCGGGAGGGCGCCTACTCTAACTTAAGCCAAAGTGTTTTAGGGACTCAGGCAGGCTCACTAACTGATGCATGGATTGGGGCAAGGGTGGCCGCGGAATTTGCTGGAGGAGATCTTGGTTATGCTGGATTAAAAGGGCCAATCACCATTCCTAAAAGTGAAAAGCCATTGTGTTTAGGCAGATTAGATACAGCAGGTTGGGAGAAATGTTCAGCTGAAGTAAAAGCTAAGTTCAATCAAATCATCACTTCCATATCTAATGAAAATGTAGAAATACTAAATCGTGATATGAACTCTAAATTGGACGATTATGAAAATTTAATGGTTGGGGCTTTTGATACTACCATGGACATATGTGGGTATGAGTTTTTATGGCCACTTAAAGATTATGAGGCGTTAGGAAACGACTTAATCAGCGCTGATATAACCTCAAGACTTCGGGATTGGGAGAAAATTAATAGAGAAGTCTATGAGAAACAATTAAAAGTACGCGATACTATGCGTGCATCGCATCATGAGTTTTATGGAGAAATTGATGCCTTTATAACACTTTCGGCTCCAGATTGTGCTCCTGAGGGATTAACTAGCACTGGTGATCCATCGTTTGCTGTTAATTCCTCTGTTCTTGGAGTCCCAGCAATAAATTTACCACTTTTAGAAGTTAATGGAATGCCTTTAGGTGTCCAAATAATCGGGTACTCACAAAATGATGCTAAGCTTTTTTCTATCGCAAATTGGTTAACAGACCTTTTTAAAATAAATTAATAATATCAAAAAGAATATTAAAGGTTTTAACTGTCGACTGTTATTAAGAGGATAAAGAAATGTCGAGATTAAATGTCGTGAAGCTTACTAGCTCTCACTATGAAGGTTGGCTTAAGCTTTATAAACTTTATGCAGAATTTTATAACATTTCACTTTCCAATACTGGTACAAAAACAACCTGGGGGTGGTTAATAGATACAAACCATCCATGTACTGGGATTGTTGTATTGGAGGACAACCTTTTAGTTGGATTAGCTCACTTTAGAGAGATGCCAAGT
>CAJIZW010000025.1 GCA_905181985.1 uncultured Paracoccaceae bacterium
TGAGTATTGGTGACACATCCGTTGATTTAGCTGTTCGAAAAGATGCATATAAAAAGGCTCTTTCTCGGATTGCTGATGAGGTATTCATGTTCCCCCTATGGTCCTATAATACTAACTACGCGTTTTCACAGGAACTGGATTTCAACCCAACTCCTGACGAAATACCGCGTTTCTTCACGGCAACGTGGAAATAGGAAACATATGGCGTCTATGCTTTTACTAAGTGTAGACGTCGTTTTTTTTTAAATCTGATAGCAAGGCTAAACAGAGATGATTACTTACGCATTGAAACGGTCAATACTCGCCATTTTAGTGGCTCTGACTGTTTCAATGATCAGTTTTAGCCTTCTTTACATTTCTAGTGACCCGGCTATTGCAATGGCTGGTGAGACGGCGTCTGACGCTGACATTGAAGCTATCCGTGAATTATATGGATTTGACCGCCCTATTGTTGTGCAGTACTGGGAATGGCTGAAAAAAGCAGCTTCTGGAGATCTTGGTAAAAGTTATTACTTCCGTACTGATGTCAGCCATTTGATTGCAGAGCGGTTACCAACGACTATGACCCTTGGACTCTGCGCTATTATTTTTGCAATAGGATTAGCAGTACCGCTTGGCGTTGCGTCGGCCATCCGGCCAAATAGTATAATTGATAGGGTTTCGTTGTTTCTTTCAGTTATGGGTCAAGCGCTCCCAAGTTTTTGGTTTGCACTTATTTTAATTGTTTTATTTTCAGTCAATCTCCGTTGGCTACCAGTGTCAGGATCAGATACTTGGCAGCATTTTGTTATGCCAACTATTGTTCTGGGTTATTATGCGGCTCCCGCAATAATGCGATTAACTAGAACTGGTATGCTTGAGGTGTTAAGTACGGATTATATTCGCACAGCGCGAGCAAAGGGGCTGCGGCCGCCAGTCGTGCTTTTTAAACATGCCCTTAGAAATGCAATTATTCCAGTAGTTAGCCTTGCGGCAGTACAATTTGGTTTTATGCTGGGTGGATCAATCGTTGTTGAGACCATCTTTGCGTTGCATGGTGCCGGATTTCTAGCATGGGAATCTATTACTAGAAATGACCTGCCAACAGTGCAGGGGCTTATTCTAGCATTCTCACTATTTTATATCATTTTGACGTTAATTGCCGATCTTATTAATGCGTGGCTTGATCCAAGAATAAGGATTGGCTGAAGATTATGACGGACTTACCTCAGATAACTTCAACCTCTCCCATTTCGGGAGTTAAAAGCCGGGTTTTGCGGCATAAGGGGATGATGATCGGTTCTACGATTGTAGTTCTTGTTGTACTTATAGCCATATTGGCCCCATTGATTGCCCCACACGATCCTTATCATCAGGATTTGCTTAATCGTCTAAAGCCACCAGTTTGGGACTCACGTGGAACCTGGGAGCATATATTTGGCACAGACCATCTGGGACGAGATTATCTTTCTAGGCTGATTTACGGATCACGAATATCGTTATTGATTGGTATAGGTGCAGCGCTAATTTCAGGAATAATTGGTACTTTCTTAGGCGTTATGGCGGGTTATTTTGGTGGTCGTGTGGATATGGTGGTCACTTTTTTGATTACTGTTCGTTTATCAATGCCGGTAGTATTAGTTGCTCTTGCTGTAGTTGCTATTGTTGGTGGCTCGTTACAAGTAGTTATTGGTGTTTTGGGACTTTTACTCTGGGACAGGTTCGCAGTAGTTATGCGTTCGTCGACACTGCAAATCAGATCGATGGATTACGTTACGGCTGCGCGAGCGGTTGGTTGCTCTACAACAAGAATATTGATGACTGAGGTTATGCCGAATGTGGTCAATAACCTGATTGTAATTGCAACTCTAGAGATCGCTCATGCAATAATCTTAGAAGCTGCGTTATCCTTTCTTGGACTGGGAGTTCAGCCGCCTCTCCCCTCATGGGGCTTGATGGTGTCAGAGGGTAAAGACATGATGCTTTTTGAACCATGGCTCATAACCATTCCTGGAGTTGCTCTCTTTGCATTAGTATTATCGGTTAATCTTTTAGGTGATGGAATGCGGGACGTAACAGCGCCTGAAAACAGGAATTAGGAGTGCAAGTGGCTGATCAGGTATTAAATGTTGAAAACCTTTCTATTGATATACCCCTTTCTGGAGATATTTTACATGCAGTCGATGGTATTAGTATTAGTGTTAACAAAGGTGAAACCCTATGCATAGTAGGAGAATCTGGGTGTGGAAAGTCATTAACTTCACTAGCAATAATGGATTTACTGCCACAAAAAGCTGTCCGAACTGTTGATAAACTTGAATTGAATGGCAGTAGCATATTAAATTACTCAGATAGGCAAATGTCTGATGTCAGGGGTAGTAAAATTGGGATGATATTCCAAGAACCAATGACGAGCTTAAACCCTTCCTTCACTGTTGAAAATCAGATGGTGGAGACGTTAGCACGGCATCGAAATATAAGGGGTAAAGAGGCAAAAAAATTAGCAGTACAGATGCTGGAAAAGGTTGGAATAACTCCCGCTAAGCAGCGGCTGAAACAGTACCCACATCAGCTATCAGGAGGTCTTCGACAACGTGTAATGATTGCTATGACATTGTTGTGTGAGCCAGAATTAATTATTGCTGATGAGCCAACGACGGCTCTAGACGTTACCATACAGGCACAAATTCTTGAATTATTGACGAGATTACAAGCAGATTTCAATACTGGGTTGATCTTAATAACACATGACCTTGGTGTTGTTGCTAAAAGTGCTGACCGCGTAGCTGTTATGTATGCTGGTCAAATTGTTGAAGAGGGTAGCGTATATGAAATTTTTGACAATCCGTCTCATCCTTATACAAGAGGATTGTTAAGCTGTATCCCAGTTCCGGGGAAAATAAAAAGAGGCGAACATTTGGGTTCAATACCGGGTATGGTTCCGTCTCTCATAGGTGAATTTACTGAATGCCGTTTTGCTGGGAGGTGGGGCGATACACTTGGTAAAGAAGAAGAAAATATTGCACACCTTGTCCCTATAGAAGGAGTGGATTACGCATTTTTAGTACATGGAACAACTGATCATGTTGTTCGGTTTTGTTGCAACAGTTGTTTGAAAAAATCAAAATCTAAAATAAGTAAAGGTGTCAATTAATGGCTGAAGTAATGATTGATGCGAAAAATATTGTTAAAGACTTTAAGATTTCTAAAGGTTTGTTCCGTGGAAAAGAAACTTTACGCGCTGTTGACGGAGTATCTCTTCAAGTTTTGCGAGGCGAAATATTAGCCATAGTAGGAGAATCTGGTTGCGGTAAAACTACATTAGCAAAAATTCTTCTAGGCTTACTGCAACAAGATAGTGGGACTGTAGAACTCTGTGGATCCAAAATTGAACAAATCCCTCGTTTGGAGCTCGCCAAAATGGTGCAGCCAATTTTTCAGGACCCATACTCTTCCCTAAACCCTCGAAAATCAATTGGATCAATAATTACTTTACCTATGCGGGTTCAAGGTGAGAAAAACTCTGACGTCTGGAAGAAAAAAGCTCTCCAAACTATGGATTTAGTTGGGTTGCCTGCTCGAATGTTTGACCAATACCCAAATCAACTTTCAGGTGGTCAACGGCAACGTGTAGCCATAGCGAGGGCTTTGATAAATAGTCCTAAAATTGTTATATGTGATGAACCTACTTCTGCATTAGACGTCTCTGTCCAATCACAAATACTCAACCTTTTAAATGATCTACGTGAAGAATTAAACCTTACTTATGTTATAATAAGCCACAATCTTGCTGTTGTGGAGCATATGGCAACTCAGGTTGCTGTAATGTATTTTGGCGAGAAGGTAGAAGAGGCTGAGACTGATCAACTATTCTCGAACCCCCAGCATTCTTATACTAAAACACTTCTTAATTCGATACTCTCACCTGATCCAAGACAACGTAACAAAAAAAATTAAACCCCTTTTTTGCTAATATAGCTATAATCATTAAGTTTGTTATGAGGCAATTTCAGAATGTTTGTTGAAATTTTTTTCAAATTATAAATATTTGTGAACCAATCTGTACAGAAAACTCTGCTCGCTAGTCAGCATGGATTCCGCTTGCAACCAGAAATCGTGAGACCAGGTTGTAGCCTCCAGCCACAGCCATAAGTTCAACTAGATGGCGGGGCCCAAGTGAGTCATAAAGGCTATCTTTTAGGGCTTCAGGCACCTCAATATCTCGGGTCATGGAGTTGACAAAGGCAATCACATCCTGCTCAAGCTCTGAATACAGACTTGGGTCAAAGTCAGCAGTATCAAGTTTTTTAAGCCCCGCCACCTGTTGAACAGTTGCACCTGCCTCTTGATAAAGTGGGCTATGAGCTTGAAACTCATAAGTTGCGTTATTCAAAATTGCTACAACACACATTGCTAATTCTCGAAGCTGGGGGGCAATGGTAGTTTCGTCACGTAACTTGCCAAAAAAGACGTTCCAGCCTTCCGCCACTGCGGGGCTGTGTAAAAGCATCCGGTCCAGCTCGTTGAGCATGCCACCGCGGCGAGTACGGATAGCCGCACAGATATCTTCAGGATCATTATGATTAATAGGAAGTAGATTTAATTTGGCCATGAATGGTTCTTTCTTATGGGTTTAGCGCCAGAGACATTATTTGATCGAATTCAAGTACGGCATCTTAAACAAATACTAATACATCTTTGACCTTTGATCCATTGTGATAATGGTTTCTTGAGTTGTAGGGTGATTGTAGCTAAAGTTTACCTGTTTTCACAATCATTGCCCTGACTGTAACCTTTGTGTGGTTTGCAATGTATAGAACCAAATTGTAGAAGAT
>CAJIZW010000026.1 GCA_905181985.1 uncultured Paracoccaceae bacterium
AAGGCGTGCACCCTTGGCGTTTCTCTGTCCCTTTACAACCACACGGACAATCCAACTACGTGTCCCAGAAGGCTTAACCACCAAATACAGGCCGCCGCCGTCACCATGACGCCCCAGACCCAAATTCTCCACTAGCTTCTTAGTTAGCTTTCCTGTCACGTACGCCACTTATAGTTAACACATTTGTTACCTCACATTGAAACCATACAGGGGTAATCGAATTAAATCTAGTAAAATTTAAATATGCATAATAGCTATAATTATAAAGGTTATATGAATTAAAACAAAGCGAACAGCACTTTAGATAATGGTGTATTGGCGGAGCGGAAGGGATTCGAACCCTCGGGACAGTCACCTGCCCACACGCTTTCCAAGCGTGCGCCTTCGACCGCTCGGCCACCGCTCCAAGGCTGGGTTTAACTTTAGGCTATTAACGATGCAAGCCCTTTTATAATGGTAATAAATAAATACTTTAAGTATCTAAGTGTAAATGAACTCGTCTGTTTGATTTACCCTTATTTTCTACTTTACCCAATCGAATTTTTCCAATTTCTAAAGTATTTTTCACATGTGTCCCACCGCAAGGTTGTAAATCAATTTCGTCAGTTTCCGTACCAATCCTAACTAATCTAACTTTACCTTGGCCCATAGGTGGTTTCACTCGCATTGTTTTCACAAGCGAAGGATTTGCTTCTAACTCTGCGTCAGTTATCCAACTTTCTGTGATTTTAAGCCCCCTGGCTATAAGTTCATTAAGTTCATTTTCTAAAATTTCTTTATTCTCTAAAGGCTCAGGCATCTCAAAATCCAACCTACCCTTCTCCGAACCTATAGAACCGCCAGTAACACCAAGAGGGATTACAACGGATAAAAGATGTAACGCTGTGTGGATTTTCATATACCCGTACCGTGTAGACCAATCTAACTTTTGTTCGAATTTTTGACCAATCTGAAGACCCTCAGTGGAGCCTTCAACAAAAAAAACAACTTTACCTTGATCGCCTTTTCTTACTTCTCTTACCTTTAAATTCAAATCATCCGAAATCAACTCACCTACATCAGATGGCTGCCCGCCTCCAATTGGATAAAATACTGTCTGATTAAATATTAATCCCCCATTATCAGTTAATTCTACTAACTCTGCAGAAGTTGATTTCAAATAGGCATCATCTCTAAATAACAGTTCAGTCATAAGTTATTCTCCCCCACCATCAGCATCAGCATCCGGAAGATCTACTTTTCTTTTCTTAATTTTAATCAACTTTGGGGTCTCTACTTTCTTTTCTAACTTAGTATCAGAGTTTTCACCTGTTAATGCTTCTGGGTTACGAAGCCAAATATCTCTTTGAGCGAATGGAATTTCGATTCCCTCTTCTGCAAACCGTTCTGCAATTCGATGGTTTATTTCTGATTTAACTGAGAGCGAGAAATTAACATCTTGAAGAACTATTCTAATTTCAAATTCTAGTGCATCTCCCCCAAAATTTAGAAAGTAAACACTAGGTGGGTTTTTATCACTGACCATTGGGTGCTCTAAAGCAACCTCTTCTAAAATTCTGGTAACTTTTTGCGTGTCAGTCCCATAAGCAACTCCTACTGATAAGGTAATTCTTCCCGTTAGATTTCCCTTAGTCCAGTTAGTAACTGCACCAGAGATTAAATCTGAATTTGGAACGATTACATCTTTTCGATCAAATGTTTGAATTACAGTTGCTCTAACAGAGATATCTTTAACAACACCCATCGTACCATTAACTTCTATCCAGTCACCCTGAGTAATTGGCCTCTCAATTAAAAGAATTATTCCAGATACAAAATTAGAAACAATTGTTTGCAATCCAAAGCCTATGCCAACAGAAAGCGCACCTGCAACGATAGCGAGTGACGACAGGTCGATACCAGCTGTTGATATTGCGATGACGGCAGCTAAAAATATACCAAGGTACCCTACCCCGTCGACTACAGCATTTTGTCCACCAGTATCTAACTTCGTCTTTGGGAGTACCTGCGATTTTAAAGTATTTTGAATAGCTCTAGTTAGCAGGTAACCAATAACAAAAATGATAATAAATTTAATAAGGTCGGAGGGAGTTATACGGCTCTCACCCATTTGGAAGCCATTCGCAATTAGAGACCAAATCTCACCTAAGTCTGAAACCCTAGCCCCCCAAATAAGTGCAAGGAAGGGAATTGCGGCAATTATTGCCCCAATACCAAGTAGAGTTGGCACCAGGCCCTTCACAGTCTCAGTTTCGCCTATCAATGTAGAAAATATATTACGAAGAGTTCTTTGAGCAATTAAGACCAGCCCTGCCAGACCAAAAGTAAGTAGTGACGAAAATAAAATCACACTCCCCGCATACGAGTAACCTATTAATGACAGTACTGGCGAGACAACGCACACTAGGAGGCCAAGTCTTAGGACCAAAACACATAGCGCTACAGAAGATTGTTCTAGGCCTGAATCTTTTACCCGTTCACTAAGAAGTTGGCTAGATATGCTAGAAATCAATCGAAATAATATAACGCCTGAAATTAAAATAATAATGAAGCTAAGGATAGCAACCGACGTGTCTGCAAAATAACCAGAACCACCCAAGTTATTAACGAAAAGTTCCAAACCGTAAAGAAAACCAAGTATGTAACTAGAGAGTATCGCAAAACCGACCTTATCCTCATTAAGGTAAGTTAATGAGGTTTCATTATTGTAGTTTAGATTAAACAGTCGCTCACCTAACCAGCCAGCTAGATAAACCGTAATAATTACGCAGAAAAGCAGACCAACAACCTGCTGACCCATAGCTCCAAGAAGTTGTGAGTTATCCAAGGCTGATTTTAAAAGGTAAAAACCTCCTATTGAAATCACAACTTTGATTAAAGAAAATAGCAATTCAGTCAAACGTCCTAGAGCCGGTCGTCCAGACAAGTACGGATCAAAAGAACTATTCGCTCTGGCAATCCAACCACTTGCGGCATAAATAATAAAAATACCAATTAAAGTAAAAGCAACGGTTGCTGGGAATTTATCCCATATCTTTGCCCTACTAACATTACCGGCAAGAGCACGAGAAACTTCTGCACCGATTGTTTTGGCTATGCTTAAGGTATCTTTAACAGGAGAACCCCAGCTCCCTATATTAACTGGTGACGGCCCCAATTTAAGTATTTGATTTGTTTGTCTAGAACGAAGAATTTCATCCAATTCAACAATTAAGCCGTTCGATCGGACAAATGCCTCAGTAGCTCTAATTACCGGTATCAAAGATAAATTCAGTTGTTGTTTTAGAACTCGTCGTCTCTCAGAAATCTCAGCCGCACCATCTTGAGTTCCCTCACCTTCTGGTCCTAGTGCAGTAAGTTGTTTGTTTATTCTGATAATTCGTTGGGCATTTAATTCTTTTCCTACTGAAAAAAGCGTTCTCCACTCAGATAAAGTCTTTCTTAATGCGTCTAAATCTTTTGAAGATACTTCCCCAGCGGTAATAACTTGTTCAATTTTATCGGCAGTCTGTTCCCAGTTTTTATAATTAGGTAACTCAGATCCGGATACTTGGGATTGACTTATTACTTCTCCACCAA
This sequence comes from uncultured Paracoccaceae bacterium, assembly GCA_905181985.1. Classification (GTDB taxonomy): domain Bacteria; phylum Pseudomonadota; class Alphaproteobacteria; order Rhodobacterales; family Rhodobacteraceae. The sequence continues at coordinate 3,580 of CAJIZW010000026.1, forward strand.
ACAGTGTAAAAATTAAAGCGAAGGAGCAGCAAAGGATAAAAGATTTAAAAGATTTCATATTACTCATAGACCTCGACTAAAGTTTCTTCTTTTTTACTCATCCAACTAGGCACAGGTAAACCTTTACTTTCTAAAAATGTTGGATTCCACATTTTTGAATGATACCTCATGCCATAATCACACAGAATTGTCACTATTGTATGACCAGGGCCCATTACTTTAGCCATTTCAATCGCTCCACCAATATTTATTGCTGAAGATCCACCAAGACATAAACCTGTGGTTTTTAGTAAATCAAAAACTATTGGTAACGCATCTAAATCTGAAATTGTATATTGATAATCTGGATTAAATCCTTCCAAATTGGCCGTAATACGACCTTGCCCAATACCCTCAGTAATAGAACTACCTTCAGAACTAAATTTTCCATTTTCATAATAGTTGTACAAAGCTGCGCCGTAAGGATCCGCTAGCCCAATTTTCACCCCTTTTGGTTGCAAGAAATTTCCAACCCCAGCCAAAGTTCCTCCAGAGCCAACCGAACAAATAAATCCATCCACTTTACCATCTGTTTGTCTCCATATTTCAGGACCAGTCGTCTCTTCATGTGCATTTCTATTAGCGGTATTATCAAATTGGTTAGCCCAGATCACTCCGTTAGGTTCAGTTTTCTCTAACTCTTTTGCCAAACGCTGTGAATACTTCACATAATTGTTTGGATCTCGGTAGGGAACCGCAGGCACCTCGACTAATTGAGCGCCCATCAGGCGAAGTTGATCTTTCTTCTCTTGGCTTTGTGTTTCTGGAATAACGATTACAGTCCTAAAACCATAATATGCACCAACCAAAGTTAAACCTATTCCTGTATTTCCAGCAGTTCCCTCAACAATTGTACCACCCTTTTTTAAAGCACCCGACTCCATCGCACTACGAATTATATAAAGGGCAGCTCTATCTTTAATAGATTGACCTGGGTTAAGAAACTCAGCCTTACCAAGAATTTCACAACCAGTTTCCTTACTTGCGCGATCAAGTTTTAAAAGAGGTGTATTTCCTATTAATTCAACTATCGAGTTTGACATAGTTAGACCTTCCATTGTTGAATAGATATTCAGGGTTTAGACAGCCAATCAATGCTAAAACTTACATAAGTATTTTAATTTTTAGCAAAATATTAACAAAATAGCTCAACCGTTTAACATAAGTTTTTACTATATCATAATTAAAGCAGAGCATAGAAAGTATTTTTTATAAAATGTTTTGTTAGATGAAGTTTCGAAGTCAATTTACTAAAAGTACCTCTTAATATCTTTTTTCATATCATCAACACTCAATTCACCAAACTTTGCCATTACTTTTTCTGCAAAATTATGCATGCTTTTGCCGGAAGCGTCTTGCCAGTAACTGAGGTTCCAAAGCTCTTCAAGCCGAGGAATAGCCTTATTGGGCATATATACTTGTGTATCTATCAGGATGTCTTCAGATAAAACTTGGATCGGCTGTAAGAAATAGTCAAAGATATGTTCATAAAAATCAGTTCTTAGAATATCTACTTTCGTTAAGTCATTGAGAATAATTCCGTTAGAAACAAGCCCAGCTGATTTAACCATGACAGGGTAATCCGCATCTAGCACCTTGAAAACACCATAATCTTTTAAAGTTGCAGGCAAGAGTTCAACTTTACGACCCAAAACTATTTCTAGTAGAGTTACATCCATTAACGTTCCAAATATAAAAATATTCATATATATCAATACTTTAATTAACTTTATTTATGTAAATTAATAAACCTCAACACAAATCTTAGTTATTTTGGCTTACTAATAGTGATTTGAGTTACATCACAATAACCACTCAGGAAAGTTCCCGCACATGAGGTTAAATAAAAATCCCACATATTCTTAAATCTTGAATCAAAACCAAGTTTAA
>CAJIZW010000027.1 GCA_905181985.1 uncultured Paracoccaceae bacterium
TAGATGATTGATTTGGATTTACCTCAGTCAGATAAACAGTCAGATGCCTGTCACCCTAGAGAAACCTTAGAGCTTTTCGGGCAAAACCTTGCTGAAAAAAGGTTTTTGAACGCATTTAATAATAACAACTTGCATCATGCGTGGTTAATTAGCGGTAGTAGCGGTATTGGAAAAGCTACTCTTGCATGGAGAATAGCTAAATTTTTATTTGTTAATCAATCTAATAATTCGAATGAATTATTCAAAGAAGATACCCTATCTAGTTCGTTGGACATTGACCATTCACACCCAGTAAACCCAAGGTTAAGAGCATTAAGTGAGCCTAATTTATTCTTACTCCGAAGGCTTTATGATGAAGAAAAAAAGCGATTTCGAAGTAATATAACTGTGGATCAGGTCCGAAAATTAAATCATTTTTTTGCACTTTCAAGTACGGACAGTAAAAGACGTGTTGTTATCCTCGATAGTGTTGATGATTTAAACAATAACTCAGCAAATGCTCTTTTAAAGTCTTTAGAAGAGCCACCTAAAGATTGTCTGTTTTTATTAATTAGCCACCAACCTGCAGCATTACTTCCTACAATAAAGTCCCGATGTATCGAACTTCGATGTCAAAAGCTTAGCTCCGAAAATATGTATAAAGCTTTAAATGCTTCCAATATAGATGCAGACACACTCAGCGATGGGTTAATAAATTTATCTGATGGCTCTGTTGGAAATGCTATTCGCCTATCAAATTACAATGCTCTAAGTATATATAAATCTATAGTTAAAATAGTAGAAACTTTCCCAAATCTCAATGGTAATTTAGCCATAGCTCTTAGCGAACAGGCATCTAAAAAAGGTGATGGTCAAATCCTTAACATTATAGTGGAACTTATAGAGTTAGTAATCTCACGCCTTGCTTATTCAGGCTTAGGTAAACTCACTGAAGAGTTAATCCAAAATGAGAAAGTTATTTTAAACAGTGTTTCAAATACGGAAAAGCATGCAAAAAATTGGGCAGATTTAGTTGGAAAGCTTAGAAAGAAAATAAACTATGCAATAACTGTTAATATTGACCCCGGTACTTTGATCCTAGATACACTATTTACAATGAACCAAACGTCCCAACAATTGCGGTTAAGAAATTCTACATGACAAAGATAGAAATCACCGATAGCCATTGTCATTTAGATTTTAGTGACTTTCAAGATGACCTCGACAAAATTATAACCCGTGCGTTAGAAGCTGGGGTAACAAGAATGATAACTATCTGCACTAAACTAACTGAAGAAACGTTAGTTAGAGCTATTGCAGAAAAATATCCGTCAGTTTTTTATGCTGCGGGCACTCATCCAATGAATGCAGCAACTAATCCATTAGTTACAGTATCGCAGCTTTTAGAGCTTACTAAACACTCAAAATTTGTAGGAATAGGAGAGACAGGTTTAGATTATCACTATACCAGTGAGACTGCTGACGTTCAAAAGGAAAGTTTTTTAACTCACATAGAAGCAGCCCGGCAGTCCAACTTACCATTGATTATTCATTCCCGTGGTGCTGATCACGATATGTGCCAAATACTTATTTCAGAACATAAAAATGGTCCTTTTGAGTGTGTCATGCACTGCTTTTCTTCTGGGGCTGAGCTTGCAAAGACTGCTTTAGATTTAGGTTTCTATCTTTCCATGTCTGGAATTATTGCATTTCCTAAAAGTACAGAGCTAAGAGAAATATTCTCTTACGTTCCAATCGATAGAGTACTTGTTGAAACAGATTCTCCCTACCTTGCACCGCCACCTTTTCGCGGTAAAAGGAACGAACCTAGTTATTCAGTACATACAGCAAAAGTTGGTGCTGAAATATTTGGAGTGGACTACTCTGAGTTTTCTCGTCAAACACAATCAAATTTTAACCGTTTATTCAGTAAGGTTGTCTAATGAGCAAAATCTGTTTCACAGTCTTGGGGTCAGGTTCATCTGGTGGTGTGCCGAGAATAGGCGGCCATTGGGGGGCATGTGACCCTGAAAATAAAAAAAATAGACGACGTCGGTGTTCTCTCTTAATTGAAAAAACTATAGGTGATCAAGCGACCACAATACTCATAGACACATCCCCAGACCTGAGGGATCAACTATTAAGTGCAAATGTAAGTCGCCTCGACGGTGTCTTATATACACATTTCCATGCAGATCATATTCATGGAATTGATGACCTAAGAATGGTAGTTTTCAATATGAAAGAACGGATAAATGTTTGGGCTGATGATCAGACAAAAACTAATCTTTTAGACAGGTTCGGCTATGCATTTATTAAGCCAGAGACTTCTCCGTATCCCCCAATACTAATAATGAATTCATTAAACGGACCACTCCAAGTAAATGGTCCTGCTGGACCAGTTAACATCAAACCATTTAAAGTAAATCATGGGTCAATTGATAGTCTAGGCTTCAAAATTGGGAAATTTGCATATATTCCAGATGTCTTCGAATTATATGACGAGAGCTGGGAAGCTCTAAAGGACCTTGATTACCTAATTATTGACGCCCTGCGTAGAACCCCTCACCCATCACATACTCATCTCGAAAAAACACTTAAGTGGATTGACGAACTAGCTCCAAAAAATGCTATCTTGACAAATATGCACATAGATATGGACTATGACACTTTATGTGCTGAGTTACCCAAGAATGTTCAACCAGCTTTTGATGGGATGCGCATCGAACTGGATGCCTAAGTGAGTTCTCTAATTGAAGTAATACTTCCAGTTTTTTTAATAATTGGGATTGGCTTCATCGCTGCTAAACTTAAATGGTTACCTTCAACCGCTGTAGATGGAGTAATGTTATTTACTCAAAGATTCGCTATTCCTTGTTTACTATTTAATGCAATGGCGAACATCGAAATAAGTAACTACTTTAACTTTCTGCTGATAATTTCTTATTTTACTCCCTCACTAATTGGCTTCTTTTTAGGAATCTTAATATCTCGATACCTTTTAAAATACTCTCTCGAAAAGAGTGTTGTAATAGGATTTTGTTGCCTTTATTCTAATTCTCTTATGTTAGGTCTGCCAATAATGGAACAAGCCTACGGGACAAATTCATTGGGACCAAACTACGCCATAATTGCCCTGAATACTCCTTTTTGCTATGTGACAGGCATAATTTTTATGGAATTTGTAAAAGGCCGCGGGAACGGTTTTACATCAACTGTAGGCAAAGCGGTAAAGGGAATTTTTAATAATATCCTAGTTTTAAGTATCTTATTAGGAGTTTTAGTAAATGTTTTAGAAGTTATAATACCTACTACAATTGATAATGCCGTTAACATAATCATTAAGGCCGCAATACCAACAGCGATATTTGGTCTGGGAGGAGTTTTAGCCCGTTACAAAGTAAACGGTGATATTTTACCAGTATTAGTTATCGCATTTATAGCTTTACTAATGAAACCAAGTTTAGGTTTCTATTTGGGAGAGTATAATCAGTTAGATAAAAATTCAATTCGAGCTGTAGTACTAACCGCGGCCATGGCTCCTGGCTTGAATGCCTATATATTTGCTAACATGTATAATACAGGAACAAAAATTGCAGCAACGTCTGTTCTGTTCTCTACAGCACTGTCAGTGTTTACTTTGTGGTATTGGTTAGGCGCTT
>CAJIZW010000028.1 GCA_905181985.1 uncultured Paracoccaceae bacterium
AACTTTGTTTGATCTCGCTCCATGCCCAAGCGTTCTTTTTTTGTTAACCCTTCAGTTCCCAGCTCCATAGCGCTGTCGATTTTTTTTAATCGGGCAATTGAATTTGAAACTGTTTTCCAGTTAGTCAGAGTTCCGCCTAGCCACCTGTGGTTCATAAAGTACTGAGCAGACTTTTCTGCTGCTTCTGCTATAGGTTTTTGAGCTTGTCTCTTTGTACCAACGAACAGTACGCTACCACCCTTTGCAGCAATATCTCTAACTACCTCTAAAGCCTTATCAAGCATGGGAACAGTTTGAGTTAAGTCAATTATGTGAATTCCGTTTTTTGATCCATACAAATAACGTTCCATCTTTGGATTCCAGCGCTTGGTTTGGTGACCAAAGTGAACGCCAGCTTCAAGAAGTTGTCGAAGTGAAAAATCTGGAGTAGCCATAGTAAAGTTTCCTTTCCGGTTTGTTCCTCAGCGAAGTGTTAGAGATTTCTCTCAACCGGTGGACCGCAGAGGATTTCTCCCTCTTTAGCCCGAACTCCGCCTGTGAATTTATCGCCGTATAGTTAAAAGGTTTGCGCTATACAAGTATTCTTTTTAATACTTCAATAAAAATTAGTTTGGAACTTGCAACTTACAATATTAAATATCAGTAAAGTATTATGAAAGAAAATATACAAATTGTATGTATTGGTTCAATTCTTTGGGATATTATAGGCCGTTCTTCAAAAGAATTAACACGCACTGATGATATAGAGGGACTTATAGAGAGAGTGCCTGGTGGTGTAGCAATGAATTTAGCAACAAGACTAAGGGGCCATGGAATAATACCTGCAATTCTTTCTACCTTAGGGGATGATTTGGCTGGCAAAGAACTAATTAAGGTGTGCGAACAAGCAGGTATTATTTGCAAAAGTATTGTTATCAAACCAGGTTCAAAAACTGATTATTACATGGCTATTGAAGACAAAACTGGTGTTGCACTTGCGGTAGCTGATACAAGTTTGTTAAGGAGTGCAAAAGATACGGTACTAGAGCCTCTTTTATTGGGTGATTATAAGGAATGGGAAGGCCCTATCGCTGTGGATAGTAACTTATCCCCTGAAGTATTAAAAATACTCCGTTATAGCGAGCGTTTTAAGAAATCTGACTTTAGATTGGCACCAGCTTCTCCCAGCAAGGTCACTCGGTTAAAAATGTTTCTAGATCATCCAGGTGCAAATATATATTTAAATTTACAGGAAGCAAATTCAATTTCTGAGATGGAGTTTAGTTCATCTAAAAAGGCTGCTGCTTCACTTATTTCGAATGGGTTAAACACTGTTTTAATAACAGATGGTCCAAACACCGCTTGCTTAGCATCTAAAAGTGAAATTATCGAACTTCGACCGCCCACAGTAAAGGTCCAGAAACTAACCGGTGCTGGAGACGTTCTTATGGCATCACACATAGCAAAAATTCTAAAAGGTGAAAATAACTACCAAGCTTTCAAGTTTGCAATTGAGCAGACGAGTAAATTTATTTCTGAGGATCTAACAAATGAAATCAATTAAATTTTCAACAGAAGTCAAAAAGGCAAGAAGTTTAAATTCACCTATCGTAGCTCTTGAGAGCACAATAATAACGCATGGAATGCCCTACCCTAAAAATTTAGAGACAGCAAAAATTGTAGAAAAAACAGTAAGAGATAACGGCGCTACGCCAGCAACAATCGCTGTTATTAATGGAACCGTTCATATTGGGCTTGAAACTAAACAATTGGAAACCTTAAGTAAGGTCAAAACTTCTGAAAAACTATCAAGGTCCGATTTAGCGATTTGCCTTGCAAAAAAACAAACAGGCTCAACAACTGTTGCTGCAACTATGATACTGGCGAACCTGGTTGGCATTAAGGTGTTTGCAACCGGAGGGATCGGTGGAGCCCATCGCGGTTCAGAAACTGATTTTGACATTTCAGCTGACCTTCATGAATTATCAAAGACAGCCGTAAATGTAGTTTGCGCAGGGCCAAAAGCAATTCTAGATATACCTAAAACTTTAGAGATATTGGAGACACTTGGAGTTCCAGTTATTACATACAGGCAAGATAACTTACCAGGTTTTTGGTCTAAATCTTTGACTATTAAATCTCCATCAAGAATGGACAGTACCGCAGAAATTGCTGAAGCTTTTAGAATTCGACAAGAATTAGGATTATCTGGAGGTCAATTAATCGCAAATCCTATACCTAGTTCAGAAGAAATACCGTGGCCAGAGATATCAAAAGTTATCAACCAATCCACCTCAGAATGCCAAGAGTTGAAAATTAAAGGTAAAGAGGTAACTCCTTTCTTACTTAACCGAATTTTTGAAATTACTAATGGAAAATCTTTGGAAGCAAATAAAGCGTTAATCATCAATAATGCAAGGTTAGCAGCAAAAATAGCTGTAAACTTAAAAAACTTATAATAATCTCAAATAATTCTTAACCTTGTCATTAACCCTTAGACACACTAAAAACTTTTGAGTTACTCTGTTCAGTTATTAACAGTAAGGTAAAAAATGGCCGCAAGAGATAAAAATCTCAATAAAAGTTATAGTTTCCGTGTTCTTGCTAATGTTCGAGGGAATTTTCTTGCTGGCTTAATTGTTATCGCACCCATTGGATTCACAATGTGGATAATTAACTCCATAATCGGGTGGATAGATGGTTGGGTATTACCTTTGATACCGTATAATTATCATTTTACAGAATATATAGGCATAAACCTTAAAGGCCTTGGGGTTATATTTTTCTTAGTTTTTACTGTTTTAGTTGGCTGGATAGGTAAGGGAATTCTTGGTAGAACTTTTCTAAGAATTGGTGAAAATTTAGTAGACAGGACACCTATTGTCAGATCTGTTTACAGTGGAATCAAGCAGATTGCAGAAACTGTACTATCCTCTAGAGATAGTTCGTTTGATAAAGCTTGTTTGATTGAATACCCACGTAAAGGAATTTGGGCAATTGCATTTGTAGCTTCAGATTCTAAAGGTGAAATAGCAGAAAAAAATCCAAATAAAGACAATCAACTGGTTTCTGTATTTATACCAACCACCCCAAATCCAACCTCAGGGTTTTTATTATTTATTCCTAAATCAGACATAACATATTTAGACATGACTATTGAAGAGGCCGCAAAATTAGTTATATCTGCAGGCTTGGTTTATCCTAAAGAGAAAAAGTAACTATATTTATTTTTCAAACCACCAAACATCCGGTAAAAAATTTATCCAATCACCGTAAGCTGGCAAATAACTTGGGTACTTAAAATTTGAATCATGGGCCAACATTGAATAGGGTGAATACCAAATTGGCACTACATATCTTCCCGAAATCAATATTCGATCTAACGCTCTAACTGCTGATATATAATCGTCTCTATCTGGGGAGGTTAACATATGTCTTACCATCTCTTCTGCAGCCATAGAGTTGATACCCATCCAATTTCTAGAACCTGGGTTATTAACACCACTTGATCCCCAGTATAAAAGTTGTTCATTGCCAGGACTCAAGGATAAACCCCGTCTATAGTAAGTCATATCAAAGTCATATACGTTGGTTCGCTCTTTATATTGAGCGCTATCAATAATTGTGACCTTAGGAAATATTCCCAATCGTTTTAGCGACTCTGAATATATATTCGTAATAGCTTTAAGTTCAGAGCTGCCTTGCCTTAAAAGAACCTCGAATGAGAATGGTTTATTATTACTATCGCTTAAAACCCCATCAACGACTTTATAACCGGCCTCCTCTAACAAGCTTGTGGCTTTAATTATGCCAGACCTATTCCGTTCAGAACCGTTTGCGACTGGTAAATCATACCCCTCAAGTGTTCCAGGCAATAACTCACCTGCAAATGGCAATAAAAGTTCTCTGACCTTTCCAATAGCCGGCCCCTCCTCTTTACCCAGCACTGAGTTAGAAAAATATGAAGTAACTCTTGGCATTTTCCCATTATTTAATTTTTTATTTATAAACTCGAAATTAAATGCCTGAATTAATGCTTCTCGCACACGCCAATCTTTAAATAAGGGTTTTCTGGTGTTCATTACAAATCCTGAAATTCCTGAAGGTCTCTTATGAGGAATTATTGACTTTGTAATTTCGCCACTTTTTATTTTAGGAAAATCATACTGTTGATCCCATTTTGCACCATTAGATTCCCGTAACGAGCTAAGTTTTCCAACCTTGAAAGCCTCTTTAAGAGCATTACCATCTGCAAAAAATTCTATTTTAATTTCATCAACGTTGTTAGTGCCTCTACGAAAGGGAAGGCCCCTACCCCAGTATTTTTTATTTCGACTGAGTTTTATAAATTTTCCCGCTTCAAAATCACTTATTACGTATGGTGCAGTTGAGATGGGCACTACATCCAGACCACTGTCTTTGAAATTATGCTCTTGCCACTGTGCTTTTTTCAAGATTGGCCTTAAACCCATTATTAGCGCCAGCTCTCTATCAGGCTCATTGAATGTGAATTTCACTTTTTGGGTTGAAATTTTCTTATATTCGCTAATTTTTTTCCAAGTATTCGCATATCGTGGGTGACCAATTGTTCCAAGTGTTTCGTAAGACCACAACACATCATCTGCAGTAACTGGAGATCCGTCAGAAAACTTAGCTTCTTTTCTAATAGTAAACTCCACCCAAAGACCTTTAGGGTCAACTTCAATTGATTCGGCAAGTAATCCATAAAGGGTAAAGGGTTCGTCCCAACTTCTACCCATAAGAGTTTCATATGCTAAAAAACGTAGCTGCCAAGGCACCCTTCCCTTTCTTATGTGAGGATTAAGAGAATCAAAGCTTCCAACTTCTCCAGTAACATAGATCCCTCCCTTTGGTGCATTCTTGTTCACATATGGAAGTGACACAAAATCGTGTGGTAAGGCAGGCTTGCCATACATAGATATTCCGTGTTGAGCTTCAGCTACAAGACTTAAAGGATAGAAAAAACTAAAAAAAACAAATATTAAAATAGCCACTAATTTAGATTGAATTCTAAGCACTTTGACCTCGGTTAAGTTGTTGTAATAATACTAGTTTACCAAATAATTAAAAAATTAAAACTTTTAACTTGGACTTGCTATATATTTTGTTTATACGCGGTTTACTGCTCGATAGGTTTCTGCCTGTATGAAACCTGCCTCAATACTTAGCGCCAGCTTCGGCTGGCGTTTTTTTTTGCTAAATCAAAACTTTGAACTCCCTTTCTGTTTTAACAGGTTTTAAGCATTATTAAATCTTTTTAGATGAAGTTATGAGCAAACATAAATGCATTTTTTGATCAAATGAGTTACTACAAAACTATACATAATTGTGGGTTTGATGAATTTTTTATATTTTAAAAATGGGTTAATTTAAAAACTTCCATTACTAAGTTTTATCACTTAACAACAGACAAGTTTTTTAAGAAAAATGAAGAAAAGGCATAAAAATAACTAAATTAAATTATAAATTAAAAATATTAGTTTAATTTAAGTGTATTTTGATAATTTTTAGTTGCAAATCTCACAACTTGAGACCATCATCAATTTAGCTTGGTTGAAATAAATCAATAGCTGTCAAAAACATTTAAGGAGGAATATCAATATGGAACGTCGTAAATTTATTACAGGAGCCGCATTGGCCGGTACTGGAGCTGTATTAGCAGCGCCAGCAATCGCTCAAGGGGTTAAAACCATCACAGTTGTATCTACTTGGCCTAGGGATTTCCCAGGACTAGGTATGTCAGCACAACGTCTTTGTGCTCGTATTGATGCAATTTCAGGTGGAGCTCTTAAAACAGAATATTTTGCTGCAGGAGAAAAAGTTGGAGCTTTTGATAGCTTTGATGAAGTTGCCGCAGGAAACTCACATGCATATATTGCCGCTGAGTATTACTGGGGTGGAAAGCATGCCGCGTATAACTACTTCACATCAGTACCTTTCGGGATGACTACTCCTGAGTGGAACGCATGGATAAAGTTCAAGGGTGGTCAAGAGCTATGGGATGAGCTTGCAGCTGGATTCAACTTGAAAGCTCTTACTTGTGGCGGCACAGGCGCTCAGTGTGGCGGTTGGTTTAATAAAGAGATTAATTCTCCTGAGGATTTGCAAGGTCTAAAAATGCGTATTCCTGGACTTGGAGGAACTGTTCTTTCAAAACTAGGTGTTTCAACTGTGTCACTTCCAGGCGGACAAATTTATGAAAACCTTGTTTCTGGATCTATTGATGCCACTGAGTGGGTGGGCCCATACAATGATTACTTCATGAAGTTTTATGAAGCTGCCCAGTACTACTATACAGGTGGAATGCATGAGCCAGGTGGTGGTCTTGGCTTTGGAATGAACTTAGATTTCTGGAATAATCTTACAGATCACGAAAGAGCTGTAATTGAAGCGGCATGTAATGAAGAGAATGCTGCTCAACCAGAGGAAGCGATGGCAAACAACGGAACTTATCTTAAAAAGTTAGTTGATGATCATGGAACAAAACTTCGTTCATTCAACGATGATGTTTGGGATGCTTTTGGTGGCGCTGCTGCTGAAGTCTTTGAAGAAACTCGTCAACACTCAGATCTAGCTGCAAGAGTTAACGATTCTTATCAAGCTGCTCTCAGAGATATTGGTGGTTTCCGGGCGATTGCTGAAATTGAGTTTTCACAGCAACGAAACAGAGTTTTAGGCTTAACTTAAAATTCTTTAAATACAAAATTGGGGAGTTGCAATTATTTGCAGCTCCCTAAAAATAATATAAAACGTAAATTTTGACCGCTTTTTATAGGCCTCTGGAGCAATTTGATGGTTTCATCAACACCCACTTCTCAAATTACATTAGACGGCCAACCGGCGGTACTAGTTCGAACAATCGGCTGGCTCACTTTAGCATTTTTAGTAGCTTTTCTTATCAACAATATATTATTATTAGGTTTTGATATTCCATCTGGAAGAGAGCTTTTATCAGATCCATCCATTAGAAATCTCATACAACCACTAGTTTATGCTTTCAGTTTTCTATGTATAATTTATTGGGTTAACAAAACGCCAAATAGAACCTTACGTAGAGACGCAAACCAAATTACAAACTTTAATACCTATTTTATTCGAGCTTGCTTTTTTTCAGTTTTATTTGTTGGGGTTGTAGACGCATCGATCGCTTGGATGAGAGTAGAAAGTTTACTACCAGTTTTGTTTAATGAGGCTACAGCATCTGCTCTACTCCGCTCTAGTTTTATAGGGACAATGATCCATATCCCTCTTATTATTTTGGGTTTTATTGTTGCATTATTCTCACGCACTTTAGGCTTTTTTTGGCTTGCATTAATGATTGTTGGAGCAGAGCTTTTGATCGTTATTTCAAGGTTTGTTTTCTCTTATGAACAATCTCTTATGGGAGATTTAGTCCGGTACTGGTACGCCGCACTCTTTTTATTCGCATCCGCATACACATTGCTCCAGGAGGGGCACGTAAGAGTTGACATTTTATATTCAGGATTTAATTCACGAAAAAAGGGTAAAGTGAACGCTTACGGCTCTATATTTCTTGGTATGATGACAGCTATAACAATAATTTTAATTTGTCTGTGGTCTAAACAGGCGATTGTTAATTCACCAGTAATGAATTTTGAAGTTACGCAAACAGGAACAGCAGGTATGTACACAAAATACCAAATGGCTGGGTTTTTACTTATCTTCGCCATTACAATGCAAATACAATTCGTAAGTTCTTTTTTAGAAGCCGTGGCCGATATTAGAAACGAACCCGGCAAGCGCGAAGTCGCACCTATTTCACACTGAGGAAAAATCAATGGAATTATTTTTTCTAGCAATACTTGTTATAATAATGGCTACAGCACTTGGCTCAGGTTATCCTGTGGCTTTTGCCTTGCCCGGAGCCGCTATAATAACAATAATTCTTGCCGGATTATCCGGCCTTGTTTTCTCAGGAGACCCGTCCGCTTACTTTCATCAAGGAGGACCGTCTCAATGGCTTTCCTCAGGTGTAACTAACCTTAGAGGAGTTTATTGGGAAGTTGAAAGAGATACGTTAATAGCAATCCCACTATTTATTTTTATGGGTATTATGCTTCAAAAGTCTAAAATTGCCGAAGATCTGTTGGTGACTATGGCCAATCTATTTGGACCGGTACCCGGTGGACTTGGAATCTCTGTTGTATTTGTGGGTGCATTACTAGCTGCAACAACTGGAATAGTTGGGGCTACGGTTGTTGCAATGGGTCTAATATCCTTACCTGCTATGTTAAGGAGCAACTATTCTAAACCACTTGCTTCAGGAACAATTGCTGCATCCGGTACTTTAGGTCAAATAATACCACCGTCTATCGTTCTCATCATACTTGCAGATCAACTAGCTTCAGCAGCGGATCAAGCCGGTACAGCTCGTAAGTTACTACACAAAGAAGCAACTGGAGAGCTCTCTATGCCCAGCATGTTTGATGTTGGATCTACGAGTGCCGGAGAAATGTTTTTAGGGGCCCTGGTTCCTGGAATTGTTTTAGTGGCAGTATATATGTTATTTATCCTAGTCTTTGCTACTTTCTTTCCAAAGGCGGCACCTGCAGTAAGATACAAGGGCGTAATGGATCTAAAGTTTTGGGGTGGGTGTGTGTTAACAATAGTTCCACCACTCGGACTTATTTTTTTAGTTTTGGGATCAATTATTACAGGTATTGCTACAGTAAACCAGGCAGGTGCAATTGGAGCTTCTGGTGCACTAATAATGGCAGGCTATCGACTAATAGAAGGAACTAAAGCAAGATATTTCCCTGCAATTTTGGCCATGCTGTCAATACTTTTGATCGCTTTTTGCTTAGCAAACTACACTATGAATGTTAAAGCAATTATTGTTAATGGTGGCAACAGTACTGGTATCTGGTTGGGTCTTTTAGCTACATTAGGCTTAATTACTGCATTAGTTTGGAGTGGTATTAGAGTTTTAAAGTTAAACAATACGCTTCATGAAGTAATGATTGAAACTGCGAAAACAACATCACTTGTATTTATCATTCTGCTTGGTGCAGCAATGTTAACCGCAGCGTTTAGAGCCTTTGGGGGCGAAGACCTTGTTAGAGACTTCCTAAACTCAATGCCAGGTGGTTTTTGGGCAAAGTTCATTATAGTTATGGCCGTTATTTTTGTACTAGGTTTTTTCTTAGACTTTATTGAAATTGCTGTTGTCGTGGTACCAATAGTAGCGCCAATCCTTCTTGCAGATCCATCAGCCAATATTACTGCAGTATGGTTAGGAGTAATGATTGGTCTTAACATTCAGACATCCTTCTTAACTCCACCATTTGGATTTGCACTTTTCTATCTTAGAGGCGTCGCTCCTGCATCTGTTCGAACAGTCGATATTTATAAGGGAGTAATAGCATTTATATGTCTCCAATTAATTGCTTTAGGAATTGTGGGATACTACCCTCAGCTAGTTAATTACTTACCCAATAGAATGAGTCTTTTAGGGGAATCTTCTCCGCCACCAAGGAATCCTAAACTTCAAATATGTTTAGAGGAATACTCTAATATTGTAGTCACTGAAAACAAAGATCAAATCCTAAATACGATAGCAGAAGCGAAGGCTTTAGATCTAACATTTCTACCAAAGAAAATTTCATCAAATTTAACTGGGGCATTTACTTCTGCAGAGACAGCTTTGGCTACATTAAGTCAAATATTTGTAGCGGAAAAACTAGTTAAAGATAATACACCTACTTATCGACCCCTGTTAACAGTCGTACGTGGCATAGAGAGTTCAATCAGGAGAGCAGAGAATGAAACAAAGGAACTAAAAGGTTCTTTAGCTTACTTAAAATCTGAAGAAGATGTCGACCAGAGAGAGCAAGTAATTACTAAAATGAAGTCTTTAGAAAAAGAAATTGTACATCTTAAAGCCGAAATCCCTGTTGAGTGGAAAACTACTTACAAAACTTTCAGTAAACTCACTAAAGCTGAAAACAACTCTCGAAAAAAGTACCGAAGAGCAGCTGATAAATCCTATGAGCCAGTAGCTGAAATAGTTCAAATAATTGAAGAGAATGATAAACTTTTAAGCCTAGAGCAAGACTTAATATCTCTTAGAGAATTGATTAATAACGATGTTGATGGAAGCTCTCAGTTAGAGGTCAAAAAATTAGCTAAAAAGTTTTCAAGGGTAAAAGGCGCATCAGCCATACAGTCTTCACTAGGAAAAGTAGCAAGACAGCTTAAGCCGGGAAAAGTCAAACTTGAAAAGGCATTAAAGGAGTATGAAAAATCTTTAAAGATTTTTGTTACTAATAAATCTTGGCGAATAGCATTAAAAACTAATAACCATAAAGATTTAAAAGCCTATTTAAGTGGTATTTCAGAGAGTATCGGAGCACGTAAGCAGTCTCAGTTAACTCGAAAGCAAGGTCTTTACTTAGCAAAATGTAGTGCAATCCACAGAGATATTTCTTTGAACTTCTAAGTTTAAAAAATTAATGCTTAGGGTAGCTTTAGATAATGGAATTATTAGGTAAAACAGCACTGATCACTGGCTCTACTTCTGGCATAGGTTATGCAATTGCGAATAAGCTTGCGAATGAAGGCGTTAATATATTCCTGAATTCGTTCACGGACAATCCTGAAGACTACAAGTTAGCAGCTGACCTTTCTCTAAAACATTCAATCTCGGCAAAATATATTTGTGCTGACCTTAGAATTGCTTCTCAATCACGAAAGCTTGTGGCAGAAACCAAGCACATAGACATTCTTGTGAATAATGCGGGGATTCAATATGTCAGCTCGATAGAATCCCTACCATCCGAGAAATGGGATGATATGATTGCTGTCATGCTAAGTGCGGTATTCCATACAACGGCTGTTGCTTTGCCGATGATGAAAAGAGCTAAATGGGGTCGCATAATAAATATCTCATCTGCACATGGTTTAGTCGCATCACCACAAAAAGCTGGGTACGTTGCTGCAAAACACGGGGTGGTCGGATTGACAAAAGTCACGGCGTTAGAAACTGCAGAAGATGCAATAACCGTAAATGCAGTTTGCCCTGGATTTACAGAAACACCACTTTTAACAAAGCAAATACCCAGCTTAATGAAACAGTACTCAATGACCAAAAAAGAACTCATAGATAATGTTCTTATGGAACGGCAACCTTCCAAAAAATTTGTTACTTCTGAACAAATTAGTGGTTTAGTAAAATTTCTTTGTTCAAAAGATGCAGATCAAATTACAGGTTCAGCAATTAGTATTGATGGTGGTTGGACAGCACTTTAATTTAGAGTTAATATATTAAAAAAAAGGTGTGCTTTGATGATCTTTGCAAAAAATATTTTTTTAGTTAAATAAATGACATCAGTGTTTCAATCTGGAAGTCACCCCCCCTGCCCGGAAAATTTTAATCTTACTCAGTACGTACTTTCTAAATCCGATAAGTATGGGTCTAAACATGCTTTAGAATTAGTGACATCGGAGGGGTTAAAAACTTGGACATACCTAGAGTTATCAAATGCCATTATTGGTATGGCCGCGACGCTTAAATCTACTGGTCTCAAAAAAAATGATAAAGTGCTTCTAAGATTGGGGAACACAGTAAATTTCCCTATTACATTCTTAGCATGTATTTGGGCAGGTATTGTACCAGTTCCGACTTCAGCTCAGTTAACAAAAAATGAAATAAATAGAATTCATAAAATTATAAATCCAAAATTAATTATAGCTGGTAAAGAAATTTCATTACCAGATGCTACGACTAAAATACTTTATGAAGAAGAGCTTAGGTTTGAAACATACTTTAACAAAATTCCGGCTGATTTGGGAACACCAGAGAGATTGGCATATATAGTTTTTACCTCAGGAACATCTGGTGACCCAAAAGGAGTGGCTCACGCTCATCGTGCGATTTGGGCAAGAAAAATGATGTTTGAAGACTGGTATGATATGAGTTCAGAGGACCGGGTGCTACATTCAGGCGCATTTAACTGGACTTATACACTTGGCACAGGTCTCCTCGACCCTTGGACCTTGGGAGCAACATCAATAATCTTCAAAAATTCATTTAACCCTGCAAAGTTTAATCAATTAATTGAGAGTAATAAAATTACAATTTTTGCCTCTTCTCCAAGTACATTTAGGCAAATTATTAAATACTCAAAGCTCGAAAAAACAAAATTATTACGTCATTGTTTATCAGCAGGAGAAAAATTACCAAAAAATATAAAAGAAGATTGGCACAAAAAAACTTCTTCTAGAATTTATGAAGCTTTTGGTATGTCTGAATGCTCAACCTTTATTTCTGAAGTTCCTGGTATGAGTAACTCCAAAAATAAAAACAGTATCGGAAAACCTCAGCAAGGGAGGAAGGTTGCAGTTTTAAATAAGTTATTAATACCAGTCCCATTTAACCACTCTGGACGACTGGCTATAGCAACCAGTGATCCCGGATGTTTGATAAATTATGTTGGGGAACCAAAGCTTGATGGAGATTGGCTTGTCACTAATGACACAGTAAAAATGTCTAAGTTTGGAGAAATCACTTTTCTAGGTCGAGCGGACGACATTATTAATGCTGGTGGGTATAGGGTTTCTCCAATTGAGTTAGAGAACCTTTTTAGTTCAATAGAGGGCTTAGAGTCTGTCGCAGTGATAGAGGTGACTATAAAAGTTAACACATCAATAATTGCACTATTTTACAAATCAACCCACCACATCGATGAAAAAGTATTTAAAGAAATTTCGTACAAGCACTTAGCGCGCTATAAGCAACCTAGGTTATTTGTTAGGGTCGACAGCTTTCCAGTTTCAGGTAATGGGAAATTAAATCGAAAAAAACTAAAATCAAACTATGAAAGTAAAATAAAGTACAAAAATTAGTTTAAAATTCTACCTCACCCCACATACCATCACCTACTGGATCTGCACCTCCATCCATACCGCTTTCACCAATTCTTATAGCATGAACTCTAGGGTTAATATAACTAGCTGCGTTTCTAAAAGTTGGATAACCCAAAGTTTGCAATTGGCGTTCTACAGACCTAAATATCCTATTGGAAAGTTCAATGGTATTGGAAGTAACACAAAAACGTGGTGCAGATACAGCTTCGTTGGCTGACATTCCAAAGTTTACAACATTTAAAATACCTTGCAGTACTCCCATCGTAATTGTGGTTCCGCCAGGAGCACCAAGTGCAAGTTTTACCTCGCCATCTTTTAAAAGCATAGTTGGGCACATTGCTGAAAAACGTGCCTTACCGGGAACTAAGGAACCTCTCCTACCTTTTCGTGGATCAAACACCATCATACAGTTGTTATACATAAAACCTAACCCTTCAGTAATAACTCCAGAGCTAGAGCCAAGGGAATGAGTAAGGTTTACTACATTACCCTCGCTATCAGCTACAACCAAGTGGGTAGTATCTTTACTCTCTGGAAGCTCGCCTGTTTCACGCACAACATCAGCCTTATTACCATTGAGGATCAACTGTGCTTTTCCTTTAGCATACTCTTTACTAGACAATTCTTTAAGTGGCACAGAGATAAAACCTGGATCCCCCATAAGTTTATCTTTATCAATTGTTGCCAATTTCATAGCCTCAGAGACCGTAGCTATATATTCAGCAGAATTGTGTCCCATTTTCTTTAAATTAAAATTTTCTAAAATATTCAACATTTCTAAAATCATTAAACCACCGCCAGGTAGCTGGTTCGTAGTTACATCAAAACCATGATAACTCCCACAAAGTGGAGTCGATGTTACAATCTTACATTCTGCTAAGTCTTTTTGGGTTAACAACCCTCCATTTTTTTCCATATCTTTAGAAATTAATTCAGCGATCTCTCCTGTATAAAAAGTCTCTATTCCTTCAGTTGCTATTCGTTTATAAAGGTTACCCATATCTGGATTTTTTAAAACATCTCCAATAGCAGGAATATTTCCAGAATTTGTTAAGTAAATTTTTGATGTTGCAGGAAATTCATTAATTACAGAGATTCTAGCCATTCTACCAGCTTGCTCAGGGGCATTCCAAAAAGCATGTAGTCTCGGTCTAACTAAAAACCCATCTAAACAATATTTAATAGCAGCCTCCATATTTTCACCAAGAGACTTTTTACCAAAGCTTTTTTGTGCCAAATCAAAGGCCTTTAAAGTTAACGGTGTGGTTAAGGATTTATAACCAAACTCATTAACCCGACCTTTTAATACATAACCAAACCCGTCATCACATTCTCTTTCTATTAAATGTTCCCACATTCCTTCATAAGCCGCTAACGGCGCGCGCCCATGGAAGTCGATAGAGGTATGCCCGCCAAGATTTGGCATATAAATTTGCATCGATCCAAAGCCTGCAATTCCACACATTTGGGGGTCAACTGCGGTTTGTACAAAGGCAGCACTAATTGCAGCATCTATTACATTTCCACCACTTTTTAAAGTCTCTAGCCCAGCCTCTACTGCTTCAGGTTGTGGTGCTACTACCATTCCTTTTACCATAATTTCCTCCTAAAGTTTAAATTACTTTTAAAAACCATCTTCTGTTACGTAAGATTTAAAATTAACTTTCGTAACAAATTCATTCTGGGTTGAAGAGAAGATATTTTTAGATACTCAGTTAAGGTATGTGGACCAACACCATCAACCCCGAGCCCATCTAAAGTAGGTACTTTTTCTGCAAGGAAGCTCCCATCACTCCCACCACCTGTATGCATTCCAACCAATTCAAAACCAACCTCAGTAGCAAACGCACTTGCCTTGTCAAACAACTCTCGACTCTCTTTTGTTTGAGAAAAAGGAGGCCTATTCATCTTACCTTCAATTAAAACCTGCGTATTTTCTTGCAAAGGTTTTAAGCTCCTTAATTTACTATCAATTTCAATTGCTAACTTTGAACTCTCTACTCTTAAATCTACTGTAGCTTCACAATAATCTGAAATAGTATTATCTGCTGTACCCCCTTTTATCTTACCAACATTAAGGGTAACACCTCTCTCATAATCTGTCATGTTTTCAATTTTTAAAATCTGGTTTGCCATTTCCCTAATGGCACTACTTCCGTCTTTGTGATTAACTCCAGCGTGAGCTGCTAATCCTCGAGTTACAATCTTATAACGGCCAACACCACGTCGACTTATAACAATTTTTCCACCATCTCTAGCTGGCTCAGTTACCAGTATATACTTTGCTGAATTCCCAGCATCCTCAATTAAAGATCTTGAAGTTGGACTACCAACCTCTTCATCAGATGTGCATAATATATGAATAGGAAGCAACGGTTTTTGAGTGCTACTCACAATTGATTTAAGTGCTTGAAAAGCTATATACGCTCCCCCTTTCATATCAAGAATTCCGGGTCCAGTCACTCTATCGCCATCTATAACAAATCTATCTTCTCCAAAACTACCGTGCGGATGAACAGTGTCCAAGTGAGTTAGAATTAATATCCCGGTGTTACTTAAGCTATTTTCCCAGCCCCAACTCGATTTTATCGAGAGGTGGTCTCCAAAGCCATCTCTGCCTGGGATACGTTCGACATCAAAGCCAATACTACTCCAGTCAGTCTCAGCAAGTGTCATCATACGGTTAACTGCTTTAAAGTCAGAAGTCGGGCTTTCACATTCAACCCATGATCTCAAACCATCAAGAATATTTTTATCAATTTTGTCCACACCTAATCCCTTTAATTAAATATATTAATAATATATTGATTAATCTAACAAATTTATGCAAGCTTTGATATAGAAATAAGAATTTCGACAATATTAAAATAAGTCAGATTAAATTACTTAACTAACTTCCTGTTAATTTAAATGAAAATGGAAAAAAATGACACGAGAAGCAACAATAGAACATTCCCTAAGTTATTTTGACAATGGTCACTTTAAAAAAGATCTCAGTAAGTTAGTTGAAATACCAACTGAAAGCCAGGTTAAGAAAGGGCTTGAGCACTGTTTAAAATATTTAAGTTCTTCCATGGTGCCCGCCTTTGAATCAATGGGGTTTGAAACCAAAATATATGAAAATCCGATCTCCAATGCAGGCCCTATTCTGTTAGCAACGCGGTTAGAGGATCCAAGTTTACCTACAGTTTTAGGGTATGGGCATGGCGATGTGATATTAGGGTTTGATGAATCTTGGACAAAAGGAAATGGTCCCTGGAAAGCAACTCAAGTTGGTGAACTACTTTATGGTCGTGGAACAGCTGACAACAAAAGCCAGCACTGGATTAATATCTCGGCTCTTCGCTCACTTTTATCAATAAAAGGTAGTTTGGGATTTAATGCAAAATTTATAATCGAAACTTCTGAAGAAAATGGCTCTAAAGGATTGCGAGAAGTTATATCATCAAATCTTTCTGCATTTTCTGCTGATGTATTTATAGCCTCTGATGGCCCGAGAGTCCGTCAAGATTGGCCAACTATTTCTCTTGGTGCAAGAGGTGCAATTAATTTTGACCTCTCATGTAATTTACGAGAAGGTGGACATCATTCAGGAAACTGGGGTGGCGCGCTTCCAGACCCAGGCATTATACTATCTCAAGCGATATCGTGCATAACGACCCCAACAGGAGAACTTAAAATTCCAGAATGGCGACCTGCAATGCCATCTACTGAAGTCCGGGAGTTGCTTAAAGATATAAAACTTGATGCTGGGAAAGATGGCCCAATTCCTGACTCTAACTGGGGAGAACCATCATTTAGTCCCGCGGAAAATGTCTTTGCATGGAACTCATTCTCTGTTTTAGCCATGACAGCTGGGAACCCTCAAAACCCTATAAATGCGATAGCACCAAACTCTAGAGCACACTGTCAACTTAGATATATTGCTGGTACAAAAGTAGATCAAGTACTCTCATCCCTTAGACGTCACTTGGACGGAATGGGGTTTTCTCACGTAAAAATTGAACAACCCCCTGAAGAAAATCAGGGAGGTTTCCTTGCAAGTAGGACCGAGCTTAGCAACCCATGGGTTTCAATAGTTAGACAGTCCCTAAAAGAGACCTGTGGCGTTGATCCGGCCATCATTCCACAAATGGGTGGCTCAATTTGCAACGACCTCTTTACTGACCTATTAGGGCTTCCAGCAATATGGGTGCCTCACTCGTATTCAGGGTGCTCTCAGCACGCCCCAGACGAACACATCATACTACCTCTCAGCAGACAAGCCTTGAGCATTATGGCTGGACTGTATTGGGACCTTGGAAAGCCTACGGTGTGACTAAGTGCAAAGGTTCCTTAAAAGATGCTTTGCAAGCAGCAGTTAGTGACTATGAGGCTCCAAAAGGGTACTTTTCAAAACTTTCTAAGTTGGTTTCCTTTAGAACGGAGAGCCAACTACCGGAACGTACTCCAATCTTATATGAGTATGTCTCTAATGCCATAGGCCCTTTATTTGAGGAGTTAGGCTACTCACTAGAAGTGTTTGAAAATCCAATTAAGGGATTTGGTCCTATTTTGTTAGCAGAACGCAATGAAGGCGCCTCTCTTACTGTTTTAGGTTATGGTCATGGAGATGTTATACATGGACAAGAGTCTCAATGGGATAACAACCGAAATCCTTGGAAATTAAGCTTTGAAGGTGATAAAGTATATGGACGCGGAACAGCAGATAACAAAGGCCAACACCTTGCACATATCACTGCGCTTAAGGCCATTCTTAACACTCGTGGAAAGTTAGGTTTCAATCATCGCTTTATAATAGAAATGGGTGAAGAAAATGGATCACGTGGTTTTCGTGATTTAGTTCAAAAAAAATTAAAGAAATTTTCTGCTGACGTTTTTTTTGCTTCTGATGGCCCTAGAACTGAATACAAACGCCCAAATATAACTCTTGGCAATAGGGGCGTAATTAATTTTGATTTGATTTGCGACTTAAGGAAAGGTGGTCACCACTCAGGAAATTGGGGTGGATTATTAACTAACCCCGCTATTGTCTTAGCCAATGCAATAGCAAGCATAATAGATAGCAAAGGTATATTAAAAATTGATGCCCTCATTCAAAAAAATATTCCAAAATCAGTTATAAACGCCCTTAAAGGTATTTCACGAGATGGGGGACCAAATTCTCCTAAAATTAATAAAGACTGGGGTCCAAAAAATCGAACAGTTATTGAAAAAGTAACCGCTAGTAATACGTTTGAAGTTTTAAGTTTTAGTTCCGGGAATGCACTTAATCCGGTTAATGCTGTACCACCAAAAGCTATAGCAGCGTGCCAGTTACGTTTTGTTATGGGAACAAAGTTGAATGAAATTATACCTATTCTCAGAGAACATCTAGATAAAAATAATTTTGAACAGATAGAAATTTGTAAACCCTTGGAGTCTAACAGTATTTCTTTTGAAGCTACCAGAACGGACCCAAATAATACATTTGCTCAGTGGATCCAATCTATAGTCTCAAATTCTACCAACTCACACTGCGGCATCCTTCCAAATTCAGCAGGATCCAATATGACTGAAGTAATTCAATACGATTTAAAAATTCCAATTGTTTGGTTACCCTTAAGCTATGCAGGCTGTTCACAACATGCGCCGAATGAACACATAATCAAGCCATTAATGCGCGAAGGTATAAGAACCGTAACGGAGATTTATTGGCATTTAGGTGAAGAAAACAATAATCGAGAAGTTATCCTTGCGTCTTAAGAAAAGCGTTCAGCCCTCTGATATTGCGGTGGTATAGAGGAAGAAGCATTTAGGGCTTTTGCTGCTTTCCAAGTCCAACGTGGATCTCTTAGGAACTCTCTTGCGAGGGCAATCATATCAGCTTGCCCAGTTCTAATTATAGAATCAGCCTGGACTGGTTCCGTAATCATACCGACAGCTATAACTTGAGCACCAGTTTCTTTTCGAATATGGGCTGCCAGACTAGTTTGATATGCATTCCCAAGAGGAATTTTTTGCTTAGTGGAAATCCCTCCACTTGATACGTGGATGGTATCGCATCCACTTTCAATTAATAATTTACTGAATTCGGTAGTTTGTTCAAGATCCCAGCCTCCATCTACCCAGTCTGTGGCTGATACTCTCATAATAAGTGGGATTTCACTCGGTAATACGTCTTTTACAGCTTCCAAAATTTCTAATGGATACCGAACACGATTTTCAAAAGATCCTCCATATGCATCTGTTCTCTCATTACATATAGGGGATAGAAACTGATGAAGTAGATATCCATGTGCAGAATGGAGTTCAACGGCGTCCACTCCCATTCTTACAGATCTTTTTGTCGCTTCAACAAATTTTTCTTTTACTCGCTTTAAACCTGCTTCATCTAATTCTACTGGTGTATGCCACCCTTCAGAAAACGCATTCGATGAGGAGCTATAAGTTAACCAGCTATCCGCTTCGTTCAAGGAGTTTCCTCCTTCCCAAGGGCGTTGAGAAGATGCTTTTCTACCTGCATGTCCAAGTTGAATTGCCACTTTACTGTGACCTACGCTCTTACAAAAATCTATTACCCTTTTCATTTCTTTTTCATTTTCATCTGAGTAAAGACCAGTGCATCCGTGGGTTATTCTACCGGCAGCTTCAACGGCAGTTGCCTCAATTGTAATAAGGCCTGGACCACCAATCGCAATTTGTCCTAAATTTACTAAATGCCAATCGTTCATTGTGCCAGAATTTGCGGTATACTGGCACATTGGAGCAACATTTATACGGTTTTCAAGTGTTAAACTTCCCATCGAAATTTTATCGAAAAGACCTACTGACATAAAAAAATCCTATCTAATATATTTTGTGTATATTTACTTATTAAACTATAAGAAAGTAAACCAATAAATGCATAAAATATTTTAATAACTATGGCAAAGCTTAAATAGCCATTATATTCTTCCCACTAAATAAATTTGGAGAAACAACTTGGAACTCGACAACAAAAGTAAACTTTATAATCATGAAAAATTATTAAAAAAAGACTTTGCTAAATTAAACTATCCAATTAAAAATTGGGTTCCAAAAACTCTAGGACCAGACAAAAAACCTTTAATCGACGTTCTTGTAGTCGGTGGGGGTATGAATGGCTTAGCAGCCGCTTTCGCCTTAAGAGCACAAGGCATTCAAAATATCAGGCAAGTTGATCAACAATCATCAGGATACACTGGACCATGGTTAAACTTTGCTAGAATGGAATATTTGCGATCACCAAAACATTTAACTGGACCAACTTTAAATATTCCAAACCTAACCTATAGAAGTTGGTGGGAAGCGGTAAATAGCGGACATAGTTGGGAGGACCTTGGTTTTATAAAACGTGAAGATTGGGCAAGCTATCTGAGGTGGTTTGAGAAAGTAACTAGTTCGAAGATTGAGCACAATTCTAAAGTTACGAATATTGAAATTGGTTCTACAGTAAAAACTACAAATTTTGACCCAGTTAGCTATTATTGTGTTGATCTAACTAAGGCTGATAACTCGTTAAAATCTAACGATAAAAAAACTATAAACAGAATTTATACTCGTTATATAGTGTTAGCGAATGGAAGGGAGGGATTGGCACAACCGAGGATACCTAAGGTATTAAAGACCTTAGCCTCAAAAAAGGTTTTTCACTCGTCTTCTAAAATTAACTTTGCTTCGTTTAAAGGTAAGACTGTTGTCGTAGTAGGTGTTGCAGCATCGGCTCTTGATAATGCCGCTTGCGCGGCTGAGGCTGGAGCCGCTGTTATCGTTGTCGCAAGGTCACCACAAATGCCGTTACTAAATAAAATGAGACAAACAGTGTACCCTGGGTTTGCGGAAGGATTTTATTTACTAAGCGATAGTGAAAAACTAGATTGGATAACGCACATTCAAAATCAAAGGATAGCTCCTCCAAAGCATACGGTGGAGAGAGTAGCTAAATTAAATATAAGATTAATACTGGACAGTGAAATTGAAAGTGCAAGTGAGACGAAAAAAAAATTAAAATTAACTATTTTAAGTTCTAAAGTGAAGACAGTTACTTATGCCGATTTCATTATTTTGGGTACAGGCTTTGTAGTCGATTTGAATCAAGTGCCAGAGTTAAAAAAACTTTCAAA
>CAJIZW010000029.1 GCA_905181985.1 uncultured Paracoccaceae bacterium
CTGTTGCCTATCAATAGTTACTTCCATAGGTCTAAAAACCTCAACCCCCACTTTCATACCAGTTCTTAACCTTTTGAATGTATTTTCAGTGGGGCGGCCTTGCACTCTGACTCGGTATTTTCTTACCCAGCCGGTAGAGGGCAGTTCTAGCATTCGTTTTAGAGCCCCGTCATTTGTCAAGAGTAGTAAGCCCTCCGAGTTAATATCTAGACGCCCAACGCTCATAACTTTGGGCATTGATTTAGGTAAGGAATCGAATACGGTGGTACGGCCTTTGTCATCTTTTGTTGAGGTAATCAAATTTAAGGGTTTATGATACCTCCATAGCCGAGTAGGCTCTTGCTCACCTATAAGGTTTCCATCAACCATAATCATATCTTTGTCAGTTAAGTTTAAAGCTGGGCTATCAATTATAATACCATTAACTTTTACGCGACCTTCCAGTATTAACTTTTCAGCCCCACGTCTTGAAGCTATTCCTTTTCTAGAAAGTATTTTTGCTATTCGGTCGCCTGGGTTTACTTTAGATGTCATCTAGGTACCTTTTAGGTTAACAAGAAAGCTTTATGAAAGATTGGTTAGTATACTACTTGATAGGGTGTGGGATATGAAATTTAATAACTATATGCAAACAGCTTTAAATGAGGCGAAAGCAGCTGGTGTCCGAGGTGAAGTTCCAGTTGGAGCTGTTGTGATATCCCCTAGTGGGTTTATTGTTTCGCAGGCTGGTAATCGGACTAGAGAACTTTCTGACCCATCAGCTCATGCAGAATTATTAGCAATTAGGCTTGCGTGTAAAAAGTTACGGTCAGAGCGATTGGCTGGGCATGATATTTATGTGACTTTAGAGCCTTGTGTAATGTGTGCTGGGATTATTTCTAGTTCAAGAATAAGAAGATTATATTTTGGGGCCTCAGACATAAAATCTGGAGGAGTTGTGCACGGAGCTCGCGTGTTTGAGCAAGAACAGTGCCACCATAAACCCGAAGTGTATGATTTAATAAATAGCACGGAATGTGAAGATATTTTGAAAGAGTTCTTTAAAACGTTAAGATGAACACTTATAGAATTTATTTTATAGTTGGTATAGATAATTTATGTTCTTTAACTTGTACGTAAGTAGCGGGATAGTTAAACGATATAAGAGTAAACATGGAGGCTTAAAATGGCAATTGATGTCGATACCGCTCGTAAGGTAGCAAAACTGGCGAGAATAGCTGTGCCTGAGAGTGAATTGCCGAAGGTGGCAAAAGAGCTGTCGGGTATACTAACATTTATGGAGCGTCTTAATGAAGTTGACGTTACCAATGTTAAGCCAATGACATCGGTCACACCCATGGAACTAAAGCGTCGGCGGGATGAAATAACCGACGGGAACCAACAAGAGTCTGTGTTAGCTAATGCTCCTGATACAAAAGAGGGATTTTTTGCTGTGCCTAAGGTTGTAGAGTAATGACAGAGTTAGCAAAACTTACTATTGAAAAAGCAAGAGATGGTCTCCGAAAGAAAGCTTTCAGTTCGGCTGAGCTTACAAACTCTTGCTTAAATGCAATTCAAGAAGCAAAGGGGTTAAACGCTTTTGTACATGATACGCCTGAGATAGCGATCAAACAGGCGACTGATGCAGATAAAGCTCTTGGTCAGGGTGATACCTCATCTATGTGTGGTATACCGATTGGCATAAAAGATCTATTTTGTACGAAAGGAGTCGCCTCTCAGGCTGCTTCAAAAATCTTGCAAGGTTTTAAACCAGAGTATGAAAGTACAATAACGCAAAATTTATGGGACTCTGGAGCTGTAATGCTGGGGAAACTAAATATGGATGAATTCGCAATGGGTTCATCAAACGAGACATCTGTCTACGGTGATGTAGTAAACCCATGGCAAGAGGCAAAAAGCAATAAGAAACTATCACCTGGGGGCTCGTCGGGGGGCTCAGCAGCAGCGGTTTCTGCAGATTTGTGTTTGGCTGCTACCGGTACGGATACAGGAGGTTCTATTAGGCAACCAGCAGCATTTGTGGGTATAACAGGATTAAAGCCAACTTATGGAAGATGTTCTAGATGGGGTGTTGTTGCCTTCGCATCATCCCTGGATCAGGCTGGCCCAATGACAAAGTGTGTTAGGGATGCAGCAATAATGCTAGAAGTTATGTCTGGTCATGACGCTAAAGACTCAACAAGTGTTGATATCCCTGTGCCAAATTTTGAAAATTTTCTAACTGGGGATATTAGAGGGAAGAAGATTGGGGTGCCAAAGGAATACCGTATGGATGGTATGCCAGATGAAATCGAACAACTTTGGACTGAAGGCACAGCAATGTTAAAAGATGCGGGGGCTAAGATAGTTGATATATCTTTGCCGCATACAAAGTTTGCTTTACCGGTTTACTATGTTGTTGCTCCAGCAGAAGCTTCTTCAAATTTAGCAAGATACGATGGAGTGCGGTTTGGGCATAGATCAAGCCTTTCATTAGGTGATGGCATAACAGAAATGTATGAAAAAACGAGAGCAGAGGGCTTTGGTGAGGAGGTTAAAAGGCGAGTTATGATTGGAACTTACGTGCTTTCGGCTGGGTTCTATGACGCTTATTATAATCGAGCACGTAAAGTAAGGACTTTGATAAAAGGTGATTTTGAAAATGTTTTTGCACAAAATATAGATGCAATACTAACACCGGCAACACCTTCTTCTGCTTTTGGGCTAGGAGAGATGAAAGAGGTTGATCCTGTTCAAATGTATTTAAATGATGTATTTACCGTTCCTGTTAATCTGGCTGGATTACCGGGTATTTCAGTTCCTACTGGATTAGATAAAAAAGGACTTCCTCTTGGATTACAGTTAATAGGAAGGCCATGGGAAGAAGCAGAGATGCTGAATATAGCTTATAGTTTAGAATCCTCTGCTAGTTTTTCCGACAAACCACAACAATGGTGGTAATTGTAGATTGTATATTGGAGTAAAAATGGTGATGCGATCTTTTATAATTATTCTTTCACTCTTTAGTTTATCAGCTTGCGTAGCAACAACAGAGCAGTACGCAGCTGGAATGAACTCAGTTTCAAGTGTAGTAGAAAGCTCAATTGAAACTGGACGAAAAGCACTAGATAATGCACTTAAAAATACAAAGAAGAAAAAAGTTAAAAGTGAAGATACAATAGACTTAGGAAACCCAACAATTTCTGATGAACAGAATTTTGATGCGGTTTCTGAAAGAGAAACGATAGAATCTGATGCAGAGCGCCGCAAACAACAGAGCGCAAAATATGTTTTAATTAAACCGACAGTCATTCCTGATAGGCCTAAAATGAGGTATCTCACACCAGTTCAGTTTGCTGTTAAGACTACTCATCCCGTTGGGAAGCGTCGATATAATAGGCTTACAGTAAATATTGGAAATGTGACAAAACCATGCTTAAGGTATCAGTCAGAGGAATTAGCACAATACGCTTTCCTTAGATCTGGTGGGCCTAACATTGATAGCCGTGGTGTTGACCCAGATGGAGATGGATATGCCTGTGGTTGGGATCCATCGGTATATCGAAATTTAAAAAAGAATTAGTACGTGTTACGCGTTTCTAGCCCTTCACCTAATTTTACAAAACGGCGAGGTACATCTAAACCAGACATGGTTGTACTCCACTATACAGCCACTTCAAGCGCCTCTAACGCTCTTAATACACTTTGTAGCTCGAAAGCTCAGGTGTCAGCACATTACCTAATTTCAGAAAACGGGTGTATTTTCAATTTGGTTGATGAAAATAAAAGAGCTTGGCATGCTGGACTAAGTCATTGGGGGGGTATTTCGGATATTAACTCGCACTCGATTGGGATAGAGCTATCAAACGATGGATTCTCTCCGTTTGGTGAGAAACTGATGGGAAGCTTAGAAATTCTTCTTAAGGAGATTTTAAAAAAATGGAATATCCCTGTGCATAGAGTTTTGGGTCATTCTGATATTTCCCCAGGAAGGAAGATTGACCCAGGAAGAAAATTTGATTGGGAAAGGTTGTCGCTAAGTGGATTGGCAATTTTTGTTGAAAGTAAGGGTATTTTAAAGGTTGATCGAAATAAGTTTGTAAGTGATCTTAAACGTTTTGGTTATAATGTAGAGGTTCCATTTGAAACCTTATTATTATCCTTTAGATTAAGATTTAATCCTTTTGTAGTGGGAGCTTTAAGCAAGAGCGATGTTACTATAGCAAATAATTTAGCTTTGAAGTACCCAGTTGACGTCGAAAAAAATAATACCTAGATGTATCTTTCGCGGTTGGCTGGATGGCTGCAGGTTTTATAACTTGAGGAAAGTCCGGACTCCATAAAGCAACGGTGCCGGGTAACGCCCGGCCAGGGAAACCTGAGGGAAAGCGCAACAGAGAGTATACCGCCTCTTATTAGAGGTAAGGGTGAAACGGTGAGGTAAGAGCTCACCGCACGGTTGGCAACAGGCGTGGCACGGCAAGCCCCACTGGGAGCAACGCCAAATAGGAACCTAGTGGAGTTTAACTCCGGGGCAGCTTTAGCTCTATATGGTTCGGGTTGGCGGCTTAAGGGATGCAGGTAACTGTGTCTTTAGATGAATGGCCATCCAGAGACGTTATAGTCTTGGACAGAATCCGGCTTATAGGCCAACCGCGTAATATTTTTGATAATTGATGGCTGCTAGGAATTGTTTAGAGTTGACTTAGAGCACCATGATAGTAAAAGGCTCTTTCTGGTAGATTTATTTAAGCTGATACAGGGAGTTTTATAATGGCGAAACCAACCACGATTAAAATAAGGTTAAACTCCTCGGAGGGAACAGGGCATTTTTACGTAACAAAGAAAAATGCAAGAACCATGACAGAAAAAATGGTAGTTCGAAAATATGATCCAGTTGCTCGGAAGCATGTTGAATATAAAGAAGGAAAGATTAAGTAATTTCCTAATAAATTTTAAATAAAAAAACCACGCCTTGGCGTGGTTTTTTATTTTCGGTGTTATGGTTATTTATGGTTAAAAGTTTTAACTATTAATTACGGTTTCCCATAAAGCTAAGTAAAAACATAAACATGTTTAAGAAATTAAGGTATAAGCTTAATGCACCCATAATAGCTGATTTAGCTAGCCAATCAGTGTTTCCGGCACGCGACATTTGAAGATAATCATTCTTAATTCTTTGAGTGTCGTAGGCTGTAAGACCAGCAAATATTAGTACACCTAGTGAGGAAATAGCATACTGCATTATCCCTGATTGCATGAAAATATTAATTATTGATGCAACAATAAGGCCTATTACACCCATCATAAGGAATGAACCCCACGCAGAAATATCTTTTTTTGTTGTATATCCCCATATGCTTAAACCTGAAAAAGCTATAGCCGTAACTAAAAAAGTTTGAGAGATTGACATGCCAGTATATACTGCAAAAATATAACTTATTGATAAACCCACTAGGGCTGAAAAGGCCCAAAATAAGAGCTGAGCGGCTCCTGCAGATAATTTATTAATCGTTGCACTTAAACCAAACACGACTGCTAGTGGTGCAAACATAACCACCCAACGAAGAGGTGATCCAAAAATTACGGAAAGCATTGCGTTATTATTCCCTACTACATAGGCAACTGCTCCAGTGATAAGCATAGCTATAGCCATTAAGCTATAGGTTTTACTCATATGTTTCTTAAG
>CAJIZW010000030.1 GCA_905181985.1 uncultured Paracoccaceae bacterium
TATTGGAAGCTTGATATCACTTGGTTTACTATTGGGGTTAATTAATTGGGGTTATAATTTATCATTAAGTCAATCCACAGTGTTACCCATTATCAAGGCATCTACTGGCCCATTAAAAGTTTTACCCAGAAACCCTGGCGGTGACCAAGCTGCACATTTGGGTTACTCTGTTAACTTTGTCCAAGAGGGTGGTGAGGTAGAAGGTCCAACTGAAAAAATAATTTTGGCCCCGTTACCAATTGGAGTAAAAGCTAGTGATTTGAGCGTAATCACTGACTTTGGTGATTCTAGCGGAAAAATTGATTTAAAAAAATCTATAAATCTCGCATTAGCTGGTATTTTTGGTGCGTCGAAGGAAATCAAAAATACTACGTTAAATTTTGAAATAAGCTCTAACTCTATTTTAAGTGCCCCGGTCATAGTTAAAAACAAAATTTTATTACTTCGACCTCTTAAGAGACCTGAAGCGAGTTTGAAGGGTTTATCAACTACTCCAATGAGTAAATTTATTATTAATAAAAACTATAATGGGGAGGGTCTCTTACTCAAAAAAGGAGACTCTCTGGCTCACCTTGGGTCCTTCGAAAACTTGGTTATAGCTCAAGTGAATTTAGATAACTTCGTTGCTAAATATGAAGATTACCTTTTAGGTAAGACTATTTTTATACAAAGCTCAAAGTCAGGAGGACGCAGTATTTTCAGGATGCAAATCGGGGGATTTTTGGAGGTTGAAATGACAAATAAGTTTTGCTCTCTTATTAAATCGTTCGGAAATGATTGTATGCCCGTCACTTATAGGTAGAAGTATTATAGGATGTTAACAGCGTAAGAAAATAATATGTGCTTAAAAAAATTATATAGATATTCATACTAATGGCAGTAGGTGCCTGCATATTCGGATGTACTGGTTTTAAGTTATCAAAAACAGAATTTGATTTTTTTAAACAATCTCAACCATGGGGGTTTATACTATTTTCACGAAATATTGAGTCTAAAGCACAAGTTAAGCGCCTTACAAAGGAGTTGAGAGAAAGTGTAGGAAGAAATGCTCCTATTTTAATTGATCAAGAAGGTGGACGTGTACAACGAATGCGCTCTCCAGAATGGAGAGAGTATTTACCGGCTTTAAGACAAGTAGAAGAGGCGGGAAGTCTTGCCAGTCGTGTAATGTATCTAAGGAGTCGACTGATTGCTTCAGAGCTTAACGAGATAGGTATTGACGTGAATTGTGCTCCAGTTGCTGACCTTTTAAAACCAAATACTCACCCTATATTAGCAGACAGATGTTACGGAGAAACGGTTGAGGACGTAGTTAAAATATGTCGAGCAGTTGCTACGGGACTTTTGGATGGGGGTGTCCTACCGGTAGTAAAGCATATTCCAGGCTATGGTAGGGCTGTGGTGGATGGCCATGAGCGCTTACCAATTGTTCGAGAGTCACTAGAAGTACTGAATGGAACGGACTTTTTATCTTTTAAGTTATTAGCAGATTTACCGATTAGTATGACAGCTCACATCTCATATACAAGTATTGATGACATACCCGCGACAGTTTCAGAAAAAATGCTTTATCTTATCCGTAATGACCTTGGATATAAAAATTTGATTATTACAGATGATATTTCAATGGGTGCTTTGGAAGGGTCAATATTCGAACGCTCAAAATGTTCCATAGATGCAGGTTGTGATATCGTTCTACATTGTAATGGAGATGTGAAGGAGATGAGGGACGTAGCCAATGCAAGTGGACAACTTACACTTCAGGGAGAAGAGCGGTCCAAATTTGCCCTTGATCAAAGGAGAGCACCAAAAAAAGAGACTATAGATGAGTTAGAGTATGAACTATTTAAACTAATGCCTGGGACAAATTGATGCATTCTGAAAACACATTTGATGGTTGGGAGGAGGCGACTAAAACAGGGAGTTCTCATGTTCGGCAGTTGGTAGTTGATATTGATGGTTTTGAAGGCCCATTAGACTTGTTGTTAACTTTATGCAGAAGTCAAAAAGTGGATCTTCTTAAAGTTTCGATTTTACAGCTCGTAGATCAGTATCTTGATTTTATTGAAAGGGCAAAAGAATTACAACTTGAGTTGGCTGCTGATTACTTAGTAATGGCTGCCTGGTTAGCATTTTTGAAGTCACGGATTTTATTGCCAACTGACTTAGAAGAAGGTCCCTCGGGCGAAGAGTTAGCAGCCTATCTGGCTTTTCAGCTTGAACGACTTTCTGCTATGAGAAATGCCGCTGTCAAACTTATGGTTACTGATAGATTGGGAAAAAATTTTTTCTACAGAGGGATGCCAGAACGAATAACTAAAACTAAAAATATAAAGTACGACACAAATTTACTAGATCTAGTACAGGCTTATGCCCGTGTTAGGACTAAAGACGAATTTAGACCTTATGTATTAGACAGAGGGAAAATTTACTCTATGGAAGAGGCTTTAGGACATCTTAGGAAATTTCTAAATTTTTCTGGTGATTGGACGGAGTTATCTTCATATCTTCCAGAAGGTTGGGTGGTTGATCCAGAAAAGACTAGAAGCGCAACGGCCTCCACATTTGCAGCATGCCTTGAACTTACAAAGGTAGGTGAGATTGAATTGAAACAAGTAAAAATGTTTGCACCAATAAATATACGAAAGAAGTAACTATGTCAGAACAAAAAGTTAATGATAAAGATTATGCTGTACCTGAGATGAAAGAACAGGAGCGCATGGTTGAGGCTATTCTATTCGCAGTTCAAGAACCTATTTCGTTAATTGAGTTGGAACTTCGAATGCCTAAGGGTATTGATCTTAAGGAATTGTTATTAAACCTTCAAAGAAAATA
>CAJIZW010000031.1 GCA_905181985.1 uncultured Paracoccaceae bacterium
AAACCGTTGAAAAATTGAATAATTTCATTTCTAAAATAGAATATTTAAAGTAAGGGTTTTACTACAGAGGAAAGAAGTAAAGCGGCAACAAGCGATTTCACCATATCAATTAAGATAAAGGGAGTTATAAAGTTACTCATTATCTTACCAACAGGTAAATTTGACCAACCAGCCTGTATTCCAAAAAAATCAGCAATTAGGAGAGGCCAAAGAACACCGGGTATATATAAAAGTGCAGAAGCAAGTAACATAAAAAAAAGCAGTTGCAAAGAAATTGGTGATTTTAAAGTCTCGAGCCAAACCCGCAACATAAACCATAAGGAGAAAGCCGAATAAAAACCCAGCAGTGGGTCCAATCAAAGCAAGCGTAGATGCTCCATATGCAAATACGGGAAGACCAACTGCTCCCTCAAGTAAATATGTAAACACAGTTGCTAAACCTAGTTTAGAACCAAAGCTAAGACCTATGATCAAAACAGCCAAAGTTTGTAGGGTAACTGGAACCGGTTCAAAAGGAACTATTACCTGAGCCGATAAAGCTATAAAAATAGAACCAGAAATTACTATAATAATATTTTTTAGCAAATTCGTATTATTACTCTGAGGGAATGCTAACGCCATTTATTTTCCATTTTTGTTGAATTTAATAGACTACCCTTATCATAGCATTATTGTTAATACAAATCTTGATCTTCAACAAACTAAGTGAAATGAACGAATTATGACAGACAATAATAAACAAATTGCATTAGTAACTGGAGCATCTCGAGGTATTGGAGCGGCGCTAGCTCTAAATCTCGCATCTTTAGGTTATCATGTAATTCTAGTTGCCAGAACAGTGGGAGCACTAGAAGCACTTGATGACAGGATTCAAGAGATTGGTGGATCAGCGACTCTATTGCCGTTGGATATAACTAATGAAGTTGCCGTTCAAAAAAGTTGTTTGATGATTTTTAACCGCTGGAAAAAAATAGACGTTTGGGTTCATACAGCTATCCACGCACCGGCTCTATCACCGACAGATCACATAGATTCAAAAGAGCTCATTAAAACAATAACTACTAATGCGATTGCTACCTCCCTATTAATAGTTAATTTAAGCCCTCTTTTAAAACAATCTGAAAATGGAAAAGCAATATTTTTTAATGATAATACGATCCATAAAAAATATCATGTGGCATATGGTGTTTCCAAGATGGCTCAACTCTTTCTAGTAAAAAGTTGGCAATCAGAAAATCAACAAAAGTCTCTACAAATAATAATTGCAGAACCAACTCCAATGGCAACTAAAACAAGAGAAAAGTTTTATCCTGGAGAAGATAAAAATAAACTTTCTGACCCCGAAACTGAAGCTAAATTAATTTTAAAACACATACTTAAATAAGCACCTAAACCTTAGGCAACCTTTTGATCATCCAAGTCTTGTTTAAACCACATAGAGGCATACACCCCATCTAATTTAATTAGAGATTTGTGAGTTCCAGATTCTATTACCTCACCTTTCTCAACCACAATGATTTGATCTGAGTTAGAAATAGTGGATAGCCGGTGAGCGATTATTATAGTAGTTCTACCTCTACCAAGGCTTAAAAGGCTCTCTTTAATATCTTTTTCGGTGCGTGTGTCCAGAGAGGAAGTCGCCTCATCTAAGACAAGTAGGTCGGGCGCCTTTAACAGAGTTCTAGCGATTGCAATTCTTTGCTTTTCTCCTCCGGATAGTTTTAAACCTCTCTCTCCAACAGAAGTATCATACCCTAGAGGTAACTCCATTATAAAATCATGTATTTTCGCTGCTTTTGCAACACTTTCGACTTCAGCTTTTGATGCATTCAACTTTCCATAGGCGATATTATAAAAAATTGTATCGTTAAAGAGAACAATGTCCTGAGGCACCATTCCGATATTTCTACGTAAGCTTTCTTGAGTAACTTGGGATATATCTTGACCATCAATAAAAATTGAACCTTTATCTACATCATAAAACCGAAATAGGAGCCTTCCAATTGTAGACTTACCACTTCCTGTGGACCCAACAACAGCCAACGTCTGGCCTTTTTTTACAGTGAAGGATATGTTTTTTAAAATATTTCTTTCTCTGTCGTAACCAAATGAAACTTTTTTAAATTCAATTACCCCGTTACTCACAAGTAACTCATTAGCTCCGTTCTTATCCTCAACCTCAGCGGGCTGTTCTAGCAAGTCAAACATTTCAGACATATCAACAATGGCTTGTCGGATTTCTCTATAAATTGTACCTAAAAAATTTAAGGGCATCGTAATTTGAATCATATACGCATTAACCATCACGAAATCTCCAACGGTCATAGTTCCATCATGCACCCCTATCGCAGCCATAATCATAACAACCACTAAACCACTACTAATAAAAAATGATTGCCCAAAGTTTAAAAATGAAAGGGAGTACAAAGTTTTTATCGATGCCGCTTCATACTTAGTCATGGCCGACCCATATCTAGAGATTTCACGGTTTTCTGCAGAAAAGTATTTTACAGTTTCATAATTCAACAAACTATCTATAGCTTTTTGGTTAGCATCAGTGTCCTGTTCATTCATTATCTTACGAATTTTAACACGCCACTCAGTAACTGAGAATGTGAAAATTATGTATAAAAAAATCGTAATTAAAACAACCAGTAAAAACCTTACATCAAAAACAAAAAATAATATTATAGATGTCATCAGAAGTTCTAAAAATAACGGTCCTATAGAAAAAAGTAAGAATCTAAGTAAGAAATCTACGCCTTTTACTCCCCTCTCAATAATTCGACTAAGACCACCTGTTTTCCGAGAAGTGTGGTATCTCATAGAAAGTTTATGAATATGCGTAAAGGTTACTATAGCTAACTGGCGTAACGCTCGTTGTCCTACACGAGCAAAGACAACATCACGAAGCTGTTGGAAGCCTACATGCATAAATTTTGCTATTCCGTAAGCTACTGTGAGACTAACCGCTCCAGCACCCAACATCCAACCAGAAGATTGCACATCTCCTGATAAAAGGTCGACTGCCCCTTTATAAAGAAATGGTGTTAAAACACTAATAATTTTGGCTAAAAATAAAAGTATTAGTGATATCGTTACCCGTTTTTTTACCCAAGGCTTATTTTTAGGCCATAAGTAAGGAAGCACACGGAGAACAACTCTCATCGAACTATTAACCTTTAACATAGTTTTTATGCTCTTTCTAAATATGGATAAAGATCAGTAATAATTACAAAGGTATTTGAAGATAGATCTAAAAATTACTTTGTTCTTAAGCGTATTACTATTCCTCAGGCAACTTGAAAACTTGTCCAGGGTAAATAAGGTCAGGGTTTTTAATCAAGTCCTGATTGGCTTGATACACTCTAACATACTGAAATCCAGAACCATATTTTTCTCTGGCTATTGCCCATAGTGTGTAACCTGGTTGGACTGTAATGGCTGATGCACCTTTAGCCGCAATCATAACATTCTCTCTTTGAAAGGGGGTCTCCACTCTAGATAAAACAGTTCCACTTTTTGACACCTCATCTGCCCTCAACTTATACAAACCCTGTTTAATATCTGTCAAAGGAGTAACCCAGGAACCATCGACACCTATTGATGTTAATAATACTGGTTTATCGTCTATGTATATCCGAACAAAGTCTCCTGCAGAGCCACGTCCTGAAATAGCAACGTCTCCTTTATCATCATAAGTAATTGTATCAATTACCACATTTTCGACATTATCTCCCTTAGGAGAAATTGGCACAGGAGTAGATTGCACTACTTTTGTGCCTGTACTATCTACAATCACTATAGTTGGTTTCTTCTTTATAGTATTGTTGCCTATATTTCCTGCAGAAGACGCAACTACCTCTTGCTTTGTGATTGTGACTACTGCGTCTTCACTATCAACTAATGCTACTACCTCTCCAGAATCTGCTTTAATTGTGCTATCCACTGAACCTTCGTCAGTTGCGACCACTGCGTCTTCACTATCAACTACTGCTACTGCCTCTCCAGAACCCGATTTAATTGTGCTATCCACTGAACCTTCGTCAGTTGCAACCACTGCGTCTTCACTATCAACTACTGCTAATGCCTCACCAACAGCTGACTGAGGATCCAATGCAATTGGAACCTTTCCTTTAGATAAAGGGTTTATCAAAACAGTGGCTGAAGAGATAATTGTTGTTCCATCAGCCTTTTTTTCTTTAAGAGATAGGCTTGTTGGTTCATCTGACTGAGGTAAGTCAAACATTAAAACAAATTGGCCATCAGCTGGAACCAAAGTGCTTATGTCAGGGGTTCCATCTATTAATAAGCTTATAGTACTTCCTGGCGCAGCTACCCCCGCAATCAGTCCAGAACCCTCAGGGTCAACCCTAACGATATCAAAAGTTGGTAATAAATCTTTAGTTTCCTGCTCATTTAATGTTTTCTTATTTTCTGAAGAGTTAGAAGTTGACGGAATAACTTCTACTGTTTTTGACTTAGGCTTTGGCTCAACTATTTTTGGATCAGAGCCTCCTTTAATGTCATCAACAACTACTTTAACAACCTCGTTAACACCTTTAAATCCAAAATAATTTAAAACAAAATCACCAAAAAAAATAAATGCAACAATTATACAAACTATGACAACTGGCCAACTTATTTTCTCTTGAGCCTTACTTGCCATAGAAATGTCCTTCTTTTAAATCTTATACAGATAGTTGTAGCTTTTATGTTAGCTTTATATTTAACTATCACAATGTTACTCAGTCATACCACAGGAGAATTCAATTGAAACCAATTAGAAAATCAGTTTGCGTATTTTGTGGTTCCCGTGCTGGAAAGGCATCAGAATACGCAGTTGAGGCAAAAAAGCTGGGTAAAATTATTGCAGAAAATAATTGGCGGTTAGTTTATGGTGCTGGAAATGTTGGACTAATGGGGGTTGTAGCAAACTCTGTTCAGTTTAATAAAGGCGAAATACTAGGCGTTATTCCAAAACATCTCTTAGAAAGGGAAGTTGGAAAAACTGATCTTAGTACATTCATTATTACAGAAAACATGCATGAACGTAAGAAGGTGATGTTTATGAATTCTGATTTTGTGGTAATTCTTCCAGGTGGCCTTGGAACTTTAGACGAATTTTTCGAAATACTAACGTGGAAACAGCTTGGATTACATGAAAAGAAAATCATTATAATAAATATTAACGGTTTTTGGGATAAATTAATTGAACTTCTCGATGACTTAATAAAAAGTGAGTTCGCTGATTTATCAATAAAAGATTATTTTTACGTAGTTAAATCAGTGGACGAACTTTTGTTAACTATTTAAAATATATATAAAAAAGTTGTGGTGTAGCGTCAAAGAACGCTACACCTATAAACATTACATTCGTGAAGCTACATTTTCCCAGTTGACTAGTTTATCAAGAAAATTCGTTAAATATACCGGACGTTTATTGCGAAAATCAATATAATAGGAATGCTCCCATACGTCACAACCTAAAAGTGTTTTTTGTCCAAAACAAAGTGGATTAACTCCATTTTCAGTTTTTGTCACTTTAAGGCTTCCGTCTGCATCACGTACTAACCAACACCATCCAGATCCAAATTGACCGGCACCCGCAGCACAGAATTGAGTCTTAAATTCATCGACAGAACCAAAGTTATTCTTCAGCTCACTCTCAAGCTCTGAAGGCATTTTGGAAGTATTTGGGCTCATCATTTCCCAAAATTGATTATGATTCCATAATTGTGAAATATTATTAAATATTCCATTTTGAGAAACCGACCCTTGATTATAGGTACCAATAATTATTTCCTCAAGAGTCTTATGCTCCCAATCAGTACCAGCAATTGCTGCGTTACCGTTAGTGACATATGCATTATGATGCAAGTCATGGTGATATTCTAGTGTCTCTTTAGACATACCATTTTCTGCTAATGCGTCATGTGCGTATGGTAGGCTAGGAAGTTCAAAAGCCATTTCATGGGCCTCCTTAACTGTTAAAATACATTGATATTAAAAACTCAGAAAAAAGTTTTACTAAACTGCGATATCATAATAAATTTATTTACAACAGGTCAACAATGAATAAATTTAAAATAAATAAATTTAAAGTTACTTGCTAATAAAAGTTTATATTGTTGTCATCATATAATGACATTTTCAAAAGGCTATAAACATACTCTCTCACAGAGCGATAACACATAATTTGAAAATAATTATCCTCTAAAAGAGATAAAGCAATAGGCACCTGTGCCATCCTAGTACGCCTAAAATCTCCTATTTTAAAAATATTTTTATCAAAATTTACTGGACAAAGCTTTCCTAGTATATCTCTAGAAAGTGCCCCTTTTATCGTAAATAAACTACGTGAATCAGAGATATTAACAACTGAAGAATGAAAGTCTCTTAACTCTTTTAACATCTTAGTTTCTATACCTACGATAGCTTTACTTGGCGCTTTAATTAGGAGTTCATCAGTGGACATCCAAAATACTTCTACTTTGCCTTTACTCGCAAACCTTCTTACAGCTGGAGTTACTAAACCTGTTGAAGATTTCAAGGAGTCGACGATCTCTTTTGATCCTAAGTCTCCTCTTACAGAGAGCAACCCAAATTCAACGACCTCCTTTAGTTCAATAGCATTCAAAGTTGACAGGTAAGATTCAGATTTTAAATCATTAGACATTTTGTTTTAATCCATCAGGGTCATAGAAAACGGGTGAAACAATTTTAGCTTCTACAATCGAATTAGTTAATGTTGGAAATTGAATGATTTCTCCTAGTCTATCTGGCCCATGTGCAACAAGCCCTAATGCAATACCTTTTTTAAGGCTTGGTGAATAATAAGTTGATGTCACTCTACCTATTGTAACTTTTTGCCCAACCTCATTCTCTCCTAGCCCTATCGCATAAGCTCCCTCAGGGATAACCGATCCATCTGTACTCTCAAGCCCAACAAGTTTCCACCTTTCAGGATTACTCATATTTGATCTCTGATGTGCCCTCTTTCCAATATAATCATCCTTTTTCTTTGAGAGTGCCCAGTCCAAACCTAAATCCTGCGGAATTACTGTCCCATCAGTTTCATCTCCAATCATAATGAAGCCCTTTTCTGCTCTCATTACATGTAGGGCCTCTGTCCCATAAGGTGTTATTCCAAACTCTTGTCCCGAAAGTAAGATTTCATCCCATAAGTATAGGCCTTTGTTGCTCGGAACTGAAATTTCAAAACTAAGCTCTCCGGAAAAAGAGATTCTATAAACTCTTACGCAAACACCAAGAACCTTTTCATCGACCCATCCCATAAAAGGTAAGCTATCAGAATCAATTTTTACAAACCCAAGTTTGTCTAACACTCTTCGTGCATTTCCACCCACAACCGTGATCTGTGAAAACTGTTCAGTCACATTCGTCACATAAACCTCAAAATCCCACCACTCAGTTTGAAGCCACTCTTCCATCATAGAATAGATATTTTCAGCACCCCCAGAAGTAGTGTGACAAATATAGGAGTTTTCGTCGATTCTTGCTACCACGCCATCATCAATTAAAAATCCATTTTCTGAACAAATCAGTCCATATCTGCATTTTCCTGGTTTGAGGTTACTCATCAGGTTAGTATAAATCATATCTAAAAATTTTCCTGAGTCTTTTCCCCTAACCATTATTTTTCCAAGTGTCGAAGCGTCTAAAACACCGACTTTATTCCTACATGCCATAACCTCTCTTGAAACGGCCTGTTCAACGCTCTCCACACCCTCCACGTAGCAAAAAGGTCTTAGCCATTGTCCAACAGGTTCCCATTCTGCACCATGCTTATCATGCCAATCATGCATAGGTGTTTTCCTAATAGGTTGAAATAACTCACCACGTGCTTCCCCAGCTATAGAGCCCATTGAAATGGGGGTGTAAGGAGGACGAAAGGTTGTTGTTCCTACTGAAGGAATATCTTTATGCAAACTTTCAGAGAGTATTGCTAAACCATTAATATTACTTAATTTACCTTGGTCAGTTGCCATACCTAATGTTGTATAACGTTTAGCGTGTTCTACGCTTTCAAACCCTTCCTGAGCTGCAAGTTCAACATCTATTACCTTTACATCATTTTGAAAGTCCAACCAAGTTTTTGATTTAAGTTTTGTACTAGCTCCATAAGGCATTTTCCAAACTGCGCTTATCAAGTTTTCTTTTATTTCTTTTGTAGCTGACAGAGGTTTTTCGTTAGTTTTTAAACCTAATTCCTTTATTACTCTCACAGTAACTTCATGAGTTACCCTGAGCAAGTCATCTATTAATAAGTCCCCATTAGCAGACCCAACGACTGACAAACAGCCCTGACCATTAACTCCCGTTGGAGGAAATTCTGTTTTCGGACGAAATGCACTTAATTCATTGTCCCAACTTAACTTTCCTCCACAATGTGACCACAAATTAACTACCGGCGACCAACCACCTGACATCGCCACAGCATCACATGAGATTTCCTCAAGCACAGTACCCGATCCAACTTGATCACATAAAGAAATGCCCTTAACCCTATCTTTACCGTGAACAATTGAAACGGCTTTACCATTTTCAATGCGTATACCTAAATCTCTAGCTGTTTTTGCTAATTCTCCAGCACCGTTAGGCCTTGAGTCGATTATTAACGGCACTGAGAGACCAGAATTTCTTAGAGAAATTGCTGTCCGATACGCATCGTCGTTATTAGTTACAACTACGGTCCTGTCTCCAATAGAAACACCATAATTTGTTAAATAATTTCTAACAGCTGATGCTAACATAACTCCAGGCACATCATTATTTGCAAAGCTTAGAGGTCTCTCAATGGCTCCAGTTGCTGTTATAATTTGTTTCGCTCTAATCTTCCAAAGCCTATGACGAGGCCCACTTAAGTTTGATTCATGATCAATTAATCGCTCATAAGCAAGAGAATATCCGTGGTCATAGACACCAACTCCAACTGTTCTAGCTCTAATCGTGACATTATTCATCCCCTGTAGTTCATTAATAAGCTTAGCCATTAGCTTAGTTATTGGACCTTGATCAATAAGTGGTTTATCAACAGAAGCTTGACCTCCAAAGTGTGGCGTCTGCTCAATAAGTAAAACTCTAGCTCCAGATTTTGCTGCAATCTTTGCGGAATATAAGCCAGATATTCCACCCCCCACTACTAAAACATCAACATACGCATAAAAATGTTCATACTTATCAGGGTCTTTACCCTTGGTAGGCTTACCTAAACCAGCTGACTTTCTAATGATAGGTTCAAAAATATATTTCCAAGCAGGTCTAGGGTGCATAAATGTTTTATAGTAAAATCCTGCAGGTAACAGGCTACTTAAGTAGTTGTTAACGTATCCAATATCAAACTCTAGCGATGGCCAATGATTTTGTGAGCAGGAGACTAATCCATCAAATAATTCTGTAGTAGTCGCTCGAGCGTTGGGTTCAAAAGAGTTCCCTTCTCCCAACCCAAATAAACCATTA
This sequence comes from uncultured Paracoccaceae bacterium, assembly GCA_905181985.1. Classification (GTDB taxonomy): domain Bacteria; phylum Pseudomonadota; class Alphaproteobacteria; order Rhodobacterales; family Rhodobacteraceae. The sequence continues at coordinate 9,484 of CAJIZW010000031.1, forward strand.
GGTTCCTCCACACCACTCGCAACGAAACCTCTTGGCCTATGATATTTAAAAGATCTACCAATCAACACCTGATTGTTCGCCAAAAGTGCTGAAGCTAATGTGTCTCCTTGAAACCCTTTCAACTCTTTACCGTTGAATTTAAATTTTACAGGATTAGACGAGTTTACTAAACTTCCATGACCCGGCACCCTAGAACTCATTTAGAATTCTCCCAATGCCATTCCGGTAGTTTTTTATTAATATTCGCTCTAATCTTTTTAGGAGGTGACAGTGTTTGCGCACTGTAAGACCCAAAGATTTCCAACGTTACAGTGGACCTTGCTACATGAAACCACTTTCCACAACCATATAGATGCTGCCACCTTTCAATATGTACACCTTTTGGATTTTTACGAGCAAACAAATAACTTTCAAATTCTTGATCAGAAGAATCAATAGATTGGCGCTTAATATGAGCTTGCCCCCCTGCTAGAAACTCTGTTTCTTCACAGCTCAAATTACAATATGGGCAATTCAATAATAACATTAATAAAATCCTTTAATGTGCAACACCCGCCGCAACACTTTCATCAATAAAACGGCCTTCTTTAAATCGATTCAAACTAAACGGACTGGCAAGCGGTCCTGCTTCTCCATTAGCAATCATCTCTGCTGTAGCCCACCCTGATCCCGGGATAGCTTTAAACCCACCGGTACCCCAACCACAGTTTATAAAACAATTTTCTAATGGTGTTTTTGAAATTATTGGAGAACGATCACCAGTCATATCAACTATACCTCCCCATTGCCTAAGCATTTTCAGGCGAGATACCATTGGGAATGTCTCAATTAAAGACCGAACAGTTTCTTCTATGTGTTGAAAAGAACCTCTCTGAGTATAGTTATTATATCCGTCAGCTCCACCACCTATTACCATTTCACCTTTGTCTGACTGACTCATGTATCCATGAACGGTATTGGCCATAACTACCACGTCCATAACAGGCTTAATTGGTTCAGAAACAAGTGCCTGTAAGGCAACAGATTCCAAGGGCAGCCTAAATCCACCCATTTCTGCCAACGCACCTGAATGACCAGCAACCACAATACAAAGCTTATCACAAAGAATATCACCACTATTTGTTCCAACACCTCCAATTTTTCCATTTTTTGAAATAATAGAAGTGACTTCTTTTTGTTGAAGTATGTGCATTCCCATTTCAGAACATTTTCTTGCATAGCCCCAAGCAACAGCATCATGACGAGCTGTCCCACCTCTGGCTTGCCATAACGCTCCTAATACTGGGTACCTTGGTCCAGAAAGGTTTATAATTGGGCATAAGTCTTTTACTTTTTCAGGACTAATATACTCCGTTGGAACTCCTTGAAGTGCATTAGCCATTGCAGTACGTTTATAACCTCTTACCTCATGTTCCGTCTGAGCTAACATCATAACTCCACGTGGAGAGAACATTAGATTATAATTTAAGTCCTGGCTTAAGTGCTCATATAAACTCCTAGACTTTTCGTATATCGCAGCTGAGGGGTCTTGCAGATAATTTGAACGGATAATCGTAGTATTCCTTCCCGTGTTACCACCACCCAACCATCCCTTCTCTAGAACAGCAACATTTGTTATTCCATGGTTTTTTCCTAAGTAATAAGCCGTTGCCAAACCATGGCCACCAGCACCAACTATTACCACATCATACTTTTTCTTGGGTATAGGAGACGCCCACGCTCTCTTCCAACCTGAATGATTCCTAAACGCTTCTCGGACAATTGCAAAAGATGAGTATCGTTTCAAATATCTAAACCATTAAATAATTATCTTAAAAGAACTTTTCTCATAGGTTCGGCTAGCAATCCATCTACAACAGACCTATCATGATGTCGATACGACATGGCAACAACTTATTAAAACACTTAACTAAAAACGTCATTAAATAAACACACACATTGGTAGTAAACTGAAAGAACATTCATGCAAAATGTCGTCAATAATTTATCCGATTTCAACGATTTATTAAAGCCAAAATATCCATTAATTGGATTAGATTTAGGCACAAAAACTATTGGAATTTCTATCTCAGACTTATTACTGAAAGTTGCTAACCCATTACTAACATTAAAAAGAAAAAAGCTTTATCTTGATCTAGATGTAATACTTAATATAATTTCTGAAAGATCAATATGTGGGATTGTTTTAGGTTTGCCAAAGAATATGAATGGTAGCGAAGGTCCAAGAGCACAATCAACTCGGTCTTTTGGCCATAACCTAAGTAAAGTTACTAACCTACCAATTACCTTTTGGGATGAGAGATTATCTACAGTTGCCGCTGAAAAGGCTTTATTAGAGGCGGATACAACACGAAAACGTCGCGCTGAACTAATAGACTCCGTTGCGGCGGCGTATATACTTCAAGGAGCATTAGATAGATTAGGTTATATTAGGGACCAACATGACGGATGATATTTGGGTAAGAAATGAGGTTCAATCTCCTTGTGTTAAAATCTGTGCAATCCATCCTTTGGAAAGAATTTGTACAGGATGCTTACGTACAATTGAAGAAATAAGTGCCTGGGGAAAGATGACTGAGCTTGAAAGAACTTCACTCATTCTCGAACTTCCTAAAAGACAAAGTAACTTCACACATAGACGAGGCGGTAGACAAGCCAGAGTAAAGTTACTCCAAGAGCAACCAGATTTTAAGCTTGAACTAAAATTAGGTAATGACAAAAAAATTTAATATTAGCTTACATTAACCACTGACTAACATCCTTCAAGGGTGGCCTAAAATAACAAATCATACGTCCCTCACCAGTTACTGAACGCTTAGCAGTCCACGGCGCAACTCCATGTAATGTAAGGCGATGAACTAAATAAGTCTCTCCAGGAACCGCATGAACGATAACGCGTTCACACTTTTCAAAGCATATTCGACGAGCTTCTTGATAACATTGAGTTAGGTCAGTTCGACCCCACTCATTAACATCGTATTTAGACAGTAGATTAATAAAATACTCTCTAATTATAATATTACTTTCTTCCCAGACTACCATTGGGCTAGCATTCTGATCGGTAACATTTAAAGGAACTCCAAGTACGAAGGCATGTGGTTCCCTAAGCATTCTATGACGATCAGGGCCTATTGGTAGCAAACCGTCAATATGTGCCGCGTCACGATTTAAACGAAACTTAAAGGAAGCCACAGTTTCACCAGGTGTAATTTTTGGGTATCCCTTATACATAATAGAGAGTTGCCCTCGATCCCAGTTTACACCCGGTAATATTTTCTTTTTGATAAATTTTATAATTCCTCCTGATAGTATAGGACCATCAGAAACCCTGCCTTGTTGATCATTATCCAAAATATTAACACCGACGAACCAAGTATCACCGCAACGCATCCAATCCTGAATATGTTCTTTATTTTTCTCTATTTTTTTACAAGTAGGAATTACAGCCTTCGTCCAATTAAATATATTCTTATCAAAACAAAATTTACTCCACCCTTTTTTAGTAAATTCTGACTTAACTGACATATACTTTTCACTCACATTCAATGTTGCTCACCATAGTCTCGTAAGCATCCAAAAGAATGCTTTCGTTTGCACCAGGTAAATTTGCTTCATCCGACAAGAATCTTCGCCATTTTTTTGAATTTTCTTGGCCGTTAAATAAGCCTATCATATGCCTTGTCACCTGGTTAACTTTACCCCCTGTAGCTAAGTGTTTTTTTATATAAGGTTGCATATTCAAAATTATATCAAACCTTGTCCCTACTCTTGGAGTATCTCCAAATATATATTCGTCAACATTAGACAATATATCCCAAGGAGTAGTATATGCTGAACGTCCAATCATAACCCCATCAAACTCGTTATCCAACAAGTCTGAAGCAGACTGGAGGCTTGTAATTCCTCCATTCAGAGAAATGTGTAGCATTGGAAATTTTTCTTTCATTTTTGAAACTAATGAATAATTAAGTGGAGGAATATCTCTATTCTGTTTTGGACTTAAACTACCCAACAATGCTTTTCTTGCATGAATTATAACTTTATTTATGCCAACATCTGAAATTTTTGAGAGAAAGTCAGGAAGTACTTCATCAGGATTCTGATTGTCTATGCCAATACGACATTTAACCGTTACATCAATAGAAACAGTTTTTCTCATTTGTTTAAGACAACTAGCTACAAGAGCAGGCTGTTCCATTAATACGGCTCCAAAACAACCAGCTTTCACCCGATCTGAGGGACAACCTATATTTAAATTAATCTCCTTATAACCCCTCTCCTCACATAATAAGGCGGCTTCGGCCAATTCAATGGGGTCAGATCCCCCCAACTGAACGGCCAAAGGATGCTCAGCCTCACTATAGTCTAATAAATAATGAGCTTTACCCCGGATTAACGCAGCACTTGTTATCATCTCTGTATATAAAAGGGCTTTTCCTGAAATTAATCTATGAAAATATCTACAGTGTCTATCAGTCCAATCCATCATCGGAGCAACAGCAAAAACTTTTGATATCTCATTATTTTTTATTGTCGTACTCATTCACTATTAACACTTTCTTCCATAATGTTTATTAATTTCTCTGATGAGGTTGGCGTGATATTAAACCATTGTTCCCATGCTGGGATTGCCTGGTGAATTAGCATATTAATACCATTTAAAGTCATATTGCCTCTATTCCTGGCTACTCTCAATAATTCTGACTCTAGTGGATTATATATGATATCATAAACAAGTGCCTCGACTGGTAACATATCGAGAGAAATGTCCAACGAGGTTTCCCCAGCCATTCCCTGATTAGTTGTATTAACAAATAGACTAGTATCAGAAAGATATGAATGTCTATCTTCCCATTTAACCACCTTAATAGCCTCACCCAAATCTTGTTTTAAACTTTCTGCCTTACTAGTCGTTCGGTTTATCAGTAAAATCTCTGAAACCCCCTCGCTAAGCAAACCATAACATACAGCTCTAGAACTCCCTCCAGCCCCAAGCACTGTAACTAGTTTATCTTTTAATTGGAAATCTGGAAATGCATACTTTATCCCATTCACAAAACCTGACCAATCATAATTACTTCCATAAAGAAAACCGTTTGGTTGAACTGATACGCAGTTAATTGCCCCAATTTTTTTTGAATGCTCACAACAATCATCAACTATTTCTATAGCTAACTCTTTAAGAGGAATTGTCAGATTACAACCAGAAAACCCTAACTTAACTAAGGACCTAAGCGCAGATTTGAGCTTATCTGGTTCAACTAGTAGAGGAACATAGGAACCCTGCAAGCACTCTTCTTTAAACCAATAGTTATGTAGAATGGGAGAAAGTGAGTGTTTTATGGGACAACCCATTACGCCAGCTAAAAGAGGTTTATCAGGATGTGACATGTTTTATTCCTAAAGATTACAAGTGTTATGTTGAGTTCTAGAGTTACATTTCGAACTAAATCTTAGTTAATTTTTCGACAATACAACTCCAATTTGTGATGGATAAGTTCATAACCCATCTCCGCCGCTATCTCGAACTGAATTTTTTCAATTATCTCAGAGTTAAACTCTATCACTTCACCAGTGTTTAAATCAACAATGTGGTCATGATGTAACCTCTTAGCTTTCTCAAACCTAGCGCCCCCACCTTCAAAACTATGTCTGTGGACAACCTTAGCTTCAATCAAGACTGATAAAGTTCGATAAACTGTAGCTAAAGAAATAGTTGGCTCCACCTCACTTGCCCTCTTATATAACTCAATCGCATCAGGATGGTCTTTCGCGTTATCTAAAATATAGAGTAATGCTACGCGTTGTTTGGTTACTCTAACCCCCGCATCCCTTAACGAGGAAACAATCAGTAACTCATCTTTTTGGTTTAGTTTCATATTCTCTATTCTCATCTATCATTTATCTTTGCGAATGATTATCATTTTCGTTTACACTTGTAAAATACTCTTTTATGTCTTCGGGATGTAGATAAAAATATATTATTGAAAGTGGTCCATGAAACTAGTCTTAGCCTTTGTATTAATTTTGATTCCATCAGTAACGCTTGGAAAAGAAGAAAAATTTAAAGCAATAACAACTTTTACAGTCATAGCCGACATGGCACGAAACGTAGCGGGAGATGTTGCCATAGTGGAAAGCATTACCAAAGCTGGTGCTGAAATTCATGGTTACCAACCAACACCACGTGATATTATTAAAGCACAGGACGCAGATCTAATTCTATGGAATGGCTTAAACCTAGAGTTATGGTTCGAACAGTTCTTTTCAAATCTTAGGGATATACCCAGTGTTGTAATAACAAAAGGTATAAAACCAATTAGCATTAGTGAAGGTGAGTATTCGGGAAAACCAAACCCTCACGCTTGGATGAGTTATAGTAATGCCTTGATTTATGTAGATAATATTCGAGATGCTTTCATTCTAAATGATCCAGAAAATAAAGCATCTTATGTAGAGAATGCAAATGTCTACAAAAAACAAATAAAAGAGGCTATTACCCCTCTTCGGGATAGAATCATGAAAATAGCACCACAGCAACGTTGGTTGGTTTCTTGTGAGGGAGCCTTTAGTTATTTAATTCATGACTTTAAAATGAGGGAATTATATTTATGGCCAATAAATGCAGACGGGCAAGGCACTCCTCAGCAATTTCGAAAAGTCATAGACACAGTTCGCAAAAATAATATACCAGCAGTTTTTTGTGAAAGTACTGTTTCTCAATCTCCTGCTAAACAAATTGCTTATGAAACAGGCTCAAAATACGGTGGGGTTCTTTATGTGGACAGCTTAACAATTGCAACTGGAAAAGTACCAACTTATTTAGATTTATTGAGAGTAACATCAGAAACAATTCTATCAGGTTTAGAACAATGAGTTCCATAACAGCTATTAAGGCAAGTGCCGTTATAGTTACATACAGTATATGAGTTCCGTAGAGGGCATTACGGCAAGTGCTGTTACAGTTACTTACCGCAATGGTCACACTGCTCTTCACAATGCAAACTTTAATATTCCCCCTGGATCTATTACGGGTCTAGTGGGAGTAAACGGTGCCGGAAAATCAACACTTTTCAAAGCAATCATGGGTTTTGTACCCATTTCTTCAGGAAAGATACGTATATTAGGACTACCCGTAAAAGAGGCATTAAGCCAAAATATAATTTCTTATGTTCCACAATCAGAAGAAGTGGACTGGGATTTTCCAATCCTAGTTGAGGATGTTGTCCTAATGGGTCGTTACGGAAAAATGGGTTTCTTTAGAACTCCAAAACGTGCTGATCGCGATGCTGTAACTAACGCCCTTATCCGGGTAAACATGGCAGATTATCGGAAACGCCAAATTGGAGAACTCTCTGGGGGTCAACGAAAAAGAGTGTTTTTAGCTCGAGCATTAGCCCAAGACGGAAAGGTTATTTTATTAGATGAACCATTCACTGGCATAGATGTTAAGACTGAAGAAACTATCATTAAGCTACTTAGAGAAATGCGGGATGAAGGTCGCGTTGTAGTGGTTTCGACACACAACCTTGGCTCTGTGCCCGAGTTTTGTGATCATACTGTTTTAGTAAAGCAAACTGTTTTAGCATTTGGTCCAACAAAAACTACTTTCACTCAGGAAAACCTTGAACTCGCATTTGGAGGAGTACTTAGGCACTTTGTGCTGGGTGGTTCAGACTTACACAATGATGATGACAGCCGGCAGGTTCGAGTAATAACTGACGACGAGAAACCTTTTGTCATTTACGATGATAATATTAAGAGACCTAAATGATAGAGACACTAATATTACCGTTTACATATAGCTATATGTTTAACGCAATGTGGGTTAGCTCATTAGTAGGAGCAATTTGTGCATTTTTATCTGTATACCTTATGCTCAAGGGTTGGTCACTAATCGGGGATGCATTAAGCCACTCAATCGTACCAGGAGTTGCAGGCGCATACATGTTGGGCCTTCCGTTTGCATTAGGAGCCTTCGTTGCTGGCGGCCTTGCTGCTGGTACAATGTTATTTTTGAACCAACGTACAGGCCTAAAAGAAGATACTATTATTGGATTAATTTTTACTTCTTTTTTTGGACTTGGGCTATTCATGGTTTCGATTTCACCTGCTTCCGTTAGCATACAAACGATTACTATGGGTAATATCTTGTCAATAACACCCAGTGATACACTCCAGTTAGCTATTATAGGATTTGTGACTTTAGCTATACTTTTAGCAAAATGGAAAGATTTAATGATCACATTTTTTGATGAAGATCATGCTAAATCGATTGGCTTAAACACTGGTCTCTTAAAGGCAATATTTTTTATACTTTTATCCGCTTCATGTGTCGCTGCACTACAAACTGTTGGAGCATTTTTAGTTATAGCATTGGTCGTAACTCCCGGCGCTACAGCTTTTTTATTAACAGACAGATTTCCTGTTCTTCTTATTCTTAGTGTTCTTATTGGTTCAATCACTAGTTTTGTTGGAGCATACCTTAGCTTCTTCGTTGATGGCGCCACAGGAGGATTAATCGTCAGTTTACAAACATTTATATTTTTAACTGTATTTTTACTGGCTCCTAAGCACGGTTACTTAGCAGCGCGTCGTCGGGCAAAATCTGTATTAGAGGCATTATGATCGAGACTATTTTCATGCCTTTTCATTTTAGTTTTATGAACCAAGCCTTCATAGTTATTGCTATGATTACCGTGCCCACGAGTTTATTATCTTGTTATTTGGTTCTTAAAGGATGGTCCTTAATGGGTGATGCAATTAGCCATGCTGTTTTACCAGGTGTGATTCTAGCTTACTTATTAAATATCCCACTTGTAATTGGGGCTTTTTGTGCTGGCATGACCTGTGCACTCACAACTGGGTTTTTGGCAGAAAATAGTCGTATAAAACAAGACACTGTTATGGGTATCGTTTTCTCTGGTATGTTCGGTTTTGGAATAGTCTTATACGCTAAAATTAAAACTGATCTTCATCTTGATCATATCTTATTTGGAAACATGTTAGGGATCCAATCTTCAGATCTGTGGTTGTCCGGAACCATCTCAATGTTTGTATCATTTGTAATATTGGCTAAACGCCATGACTTCTTATTACATTCATTTGATCCCATCCAAGCCTACGCGGTTGGCCTTCCAGTTAAGTTTCTTCATTACTCGTTACTTTCCCTAATTTCCATAACTATTGTAGCAACATTATCTGCAGTGGGAATAATATTAGCCATAGGACTTCTAATCGCACCTGGAGCAATTGCTTTTTTAATAACCAAAAGGTTTAATATAATGTTACTCCTGTCTGTTGGAATTGCATTTTTTTCTGGCTTAACGGGTGTTTATATTAGTTTTTTTATTGATAGCGCGCCTGCCCCAACAATTATTCTAGTATTAACAGTAATCTTTATAATTACCTTCATTATTTGCACTAGGAGAGCATATCGAGTTTCCAAAGCTAAAATATTAGAAACTTAATGTTTTATTTTTCAAACAATCACCAAGTAAAAGTGACCCTAAACCTAACTGTTGAGTTCATTTAACTTTATACTTTTGATAATTAGGATCCTAACTTCTTAGCTGACCTATACCACTTTCTAATAATTTCACGCTCGTTTTCTGTAATACCACTAAGGTTTCCAGGAGGCATTGATTTGCTCAATCCAGAGTGTAAGAAAATAAACTTTGCATTTAGTTGGATATCCTCAGAAGTCTCAAACACTACCCCCTTTGGCGGCCAATGTAATCCTTCCCAAGCTGGCTCCGCTGCATGACAAACTGTACACCGCGCGGAAACAATATCCTTAACCTCATTAAACCCAGATGCCCTAGCAAACTTAGTATCTAAACTAGAGTTTTGATCTCCTAAAGAGGTGTTTTCTACATTAGAAATGAAAGGTTCCGTAGACAGCCACATAATAATAATAAATAGAATTGCGCTTAGACCCCAGGTCCAATTTGGCAAGCGTTTTCTTGCATGTTTAGAGTTAAAGTAGTGTCTAATAAGAACTCCAATAATAAAAATAATACTGGCGATCATCCAATTATAATGTGTTCCAAAAGCAAGTGGATAATGGGCACTGAGCATAAGAAATATAACCGGTAAAGTAAGGTAATTGTTATGTGTAGATCTTATTTTAGCAATACTTCCATATTTCGAGTCTGGTACTTTTCCTAACTTTAAATCGGCCACGACGACTCTTTGATTAGGCATTATTACCAGGAATACGTTAGCTGTCATTATTGTTGCTGTTACTGCACCCAAATGTAATAACGCAGCTTTTCCTGACAAAAAATTAGAAAAGAAGAGGGCTAATCCTACTAACAATAAGTAGAGTACTAACATCAATGCTGTAGGGCTATTTTTCAACTTAGATCGACACAAGAAGTCATAAATTAACCAACATATGACAAGTGACCCACCTGAAATAAATATTGCCATAGTCGAGCTGATATTAGAGACCTGAGGGTCTACAAGATAGAGGTCTGCTCCAAACCAATAGACAACCACTAAAACTGCAAATCCACTAAGCCAAGTGAAGTAACTTTCCCATTTAAACCAAGTTAAGTGTTCCGGCATTTCAGAAGGAGCAACCATATATTTTTGTATATGATAGAAACCACCTCCATGAACTTGCCATTCCTCGCCATCAGCTAAACCTTTAATATTTCTGTTCAAGCTTAAATCTAGAGCTATAAAATAAAAGGAAGACCCTATCCAGGCAATAGCAGTTATAACATGAACCCACCTTAGTAGAAAACCAATCCACTCCCACATAACAATCAGGTCATACATAAATTACCTCCCAAGGATCAAAATACATACTGTTAACTACCACGATAAGTTGAGTATCCAAATGGCGAAAGAAGGAGTGGAATATGATAATGACTATCATCACTAACAATAAACCTTATTGGGATAATATCTAAAAACCAATTTTGATTAGGCTTTTTATGTTTATTCTCAAAGTACTCTTTTACATAAAATAATAATTCATAAGTACCTTTATTGAATTTATTTTTCTCCATAATAGGGGAATCTAGCCTACCATCAGAGTTAGTTATTGCTGAATTCATTAGTAAACGATTATTACCTTTGATGCTAATTAGTTCAATCATTACTCCTTCTGCTGGTAAACCTAATGACGTATCCAGAACATGCGATGTAATAAATCCAACCATTTTTCTCTCCCACACTACTCATTTTAGCTAACACAACGTTAAAATGACTACAAAAAATAGACAATAAACATAAGTTGTTCTAAATTACACTGTGAAGAAAAATTAAGATAGGAAAAAAGTTGAACAAACCTAAGCAATTAATTCTTCCTTCGTCTCTAAGTAAAGACAAGTTTATTAAAATGTTTGGAGGCATATTCGAGCACTCAGAATGGATTGCTGAACAGACATGGGAAAAGGGTTTAAATTTTAATCACGATAAAGCAAGCGGTCTTCACTCGCTAATGGTTTCAATATTTCGAAAAGCAAATGAAGTCAGTAAAATAGAAGTTCTTAAATCTCATCCAGACCTAGCAGGTAGGTTAATGGTAAATAAAGGATTAACAAAAGAAAGTACAAAGGAACAAGCAAGCGCTGGACTAGACAGCTTAAATGAACTGGAGCAAACTTTTTTTAAATCACTAAACAAAAGCTATAAACAAAAACATCAATTCCCATTTATAATAGCCGCTAAAGGTCTCTCGAGTGACTTGATCCTAGAAGCTTTCAGAAATAGAGTGAATAATTCAACTGATAGTGAGTTTGTTGAAGCTTGCGTTCAAGTAGAGAAAATTGCTTACCTGAGATTAATAGACATTTTAAAATAGGACTGAATAATGACGTATGCAACACCAATTGGAGGCCTACCCACACAGGAAGCTAAGTTAACTGGGAAAGCAGTGTTCACTACTGCATATGCGGTAATTCCTGGTGGAGTAATGAGAGATATCGTTACCAGCTATCTACCATTTTGGGAAAAATCTAGAGCCTGGGTTTTAGCACGACCACTAAGTGGATTTGCAGAAACATTTTCTCAGTATATTGTAGAAATAAAACCATCTGGTGGTTCTAATAACCCAGAGCCTGATAACCAAGTGGAATCTATAATATTTGTAACTTCGGGAAGCCTAATAATAAATCATGGATCTGGAGACCAAGAAATGCTTCCTGGTGGATACGCTTACTGCCCTCCAGGGGTCTCCTACGTTATAAAAAATACTGGCACTAAAAACACAACAATTCACCTTTTTAGAAAAAGGTATATTAGTGTTGAAGGTATTTTAGCACCCAAGCCATTTACTACAAATGAAAAGGATATAAAACCAACTGTCATGGATCATTCAAAAGGGGCTTGGTCTACAACGAGGTTTGTTGACCCAGAAGACCTTAGATACGACATGCATGTTAATATAGTGAATTTCAAACCCGGTGGAGTTATTCCTTTTGAAGAAACCCATGTGATGGAGCATGGAATTTATATCTTAGAGGGATCTGCAGAGTATCTTTTAAATAAAGACTGGGTTCATGTGGAAGCTGGAGACTTCTTATGGCTACGAGCTTTCTGTCCACAAGCCTGTCAAAATACCGGAAGTGGCAACTTCAGATACCTTCTATACAAAGATGTAAATCGGCATGCAAAGTTATAGCTATGGGTAAAAAAATTAAAATTCAGCCCATTAGTGTAGAGAGTTTCAAGCCATATGGCGATATACTGGACTGCAGTGGATCACCCGATAAATTGATAAACAATAACTTTTGTGAAAGATACCATGACAAGGCCTTGCTCGATTTTCAAAGTGGTCGAGCTGGAATAAGTATATTTAATGCTACTCCAAGAGACTTACCGTATGAATGCAATATGTTAGAGCGCCATCCTGATGGGTCTCAGGCATTTATTCCAATGTCAGAGAACCCTTTCTTAATAATTGTTGCAAGTAATTGTGTCAGTGAGAAGCCAACTAATCCATTAGCCTTCATAACTAATTCAGGGCAAGGAATTAATATACATAAAAATATATGGCACGGTGTACTAACCCCCTTAACTCACCCAGGTTTATTTGCTGTCGTTGATAGAATAGGACCAGGTAAAAATTTAGAAGAGCATTACTTAGAAAATTCACTTACCGTAGTGTTATCATAAATCCGAACTTAGACTTATTTAAGTACTTTTCAACAATCCAATATTACTGAAGTTTTTCTATTTTTTTAACTAACGTTCTCATACTTTTTAAATCAATCGCCCCAGGAACAACTTGATCACCAAACACAAAAGCAGGAGTTCCATTTATTCCTAAAATTTTACTTAAGTTATTGCTACCTTGAAGGTGATTAAGAACCAGTTGAGAGTTCATATCTTCTTTTAATTTCTCTATATTAATTCCAATTTTTTTTGCGGTCTCCATAACCGATTTCTCATTAATTCGACCTCTATTATTCATTAATTCCTTATGAAATTCTTCATACTTACCCTGATTATCTGCAGCCAAACTTGCCTTAGCGGCAAATACGGAAGCCTCTCCTAAAATTGGCCACTCTCGCATTACCACCCTTATATTTTTATTTTCTTTTATGAGATCCATAATTGTCTTAAATGCTTTCCTACAATAGCCACAATTATAATCAAAGAACTCTATTATTGTTACACTTCCATCTGGATTCCCTAAAACAGGTGCATGTGGGTCATCTTTAAAGATTTGATTACTTGATTTTTGAGTTTCACCTTTATCATTTATTTCAACACTAACCTCATTGTCTTGAAGAAGCTTTATTGCTTCAAGAACTATTTCAGGGTTATTACGTATTATGTTTAAGACTTTTTGTTCTAATGATAGGTCCGAAACTTCATCGGCTAAGGATGTTAATCCAAACAAAATATTTAATAAAATTATAGAAAGTGCTAAAAGATGTTTCATTTGTTACAAATCCTTAAAAACTAATTGATCATATAACAATTATTAAGAAATAACTATTATCAAATACACAGATTCTTACATTAACTAATATTATAAATAGGAAATATCATTGGCTGAGTGTTTTAATTCTAATTTTAAACTAATTTCCAGACTTAATAGGATTGTCTTATATATCCTTGTGGGGTTAATATCTATTTTTCTCTCACCCAACTTTACTCTTGGTGCAACGTCAAAACCTTTTATCTCAAAAGAGATGGTCGCTACACTAATTACAGCAGAAAATAAAATCAGTTCTAATACGCGTACAATTTCTGCAGGGTTATCGATTACATTAGAAAAAGGCTGGAAAACATATTGGCGCTCACCCGGTCAAGTTGGGCTCCCGCCAGAAATCGATTGGGAGGATTCAACCAACGTACTTCATACAAAATTCTACTGGCCAACTCCTGAAAGATTTCAAGAGTTTGAAATTGAAAATTACGGATACTCTAACAAAGTAACTTTTCCAATAAATATTGTATTAAAAAATCCAGGAAAACCTTTATCTTTAATTGCGAATACCTCAATTTTAGTTTGTAAAGACGTTTGTCTCCCCAAAAGTTTTATTTTGAAATTATCTCTTTCAGAAGTTGAGGTTATCGATCGTTTATCAAGAATAGAACTGTCATCCAGCCTAACAACAATACCGATAGATGGTCCAAACAGCCAATTTAAACTAAATTCTGTTTTTATAGACCCCAACAAGAAGAGTCTTTTTGTTGAGATTCAGTCCTTAAAAAATATAAATGAAGTTCATGTCTTTCCTGAAACTCAAACAGATGTGATATTTGATGCCCCCATAAATACATTTGATCAAGATAAAAAATTGGTAACTATTCAGTTACCAATTTTCGATTATAAAAAAATTAATAACCCAATAGCATTAACTATTTCTAATGGTAAAATTTCTTCAACCTATAAAAACTTAAAAATTGTAGAAAATATAGTGCATTCGCAAAGTAATATTCTTAATGGAAACGGCTTTGCTATAATTATTTTTTTTGCATTCGTGGGGGGATTAATACTTAACGTAATGCCATGTGTTTTTCCGGTTTTATTAATAAAAATTAACTCAGTAATAAACTCACAATCCTACTCTAAAATTAAAACTCGCCGTAAATTTATTTCATCAGCACTTGGAATTATAACGTTTATGTGGATCTTGAACGGGTTACTCTTTTTAATCCAAGTCATGGGTGGGAAAATTGGATGGGGAGTGCAATTCCAAAGCCCAGTATTTCTTAGTTTTATTATTGTTATCCTCATCATTTTTTCTATTAATATGTTAGGTGGTTTAAAAATTATTTTACCACAAAAGTTCAATACAAAGCTTTACCAACTCTCCAACTCAAATGGATTTATTGGTGATTTTTTAAGTGGATGTTTTGCCGCTTTACTTGCGACCCCCTGCTCTGCACCTTTCTTAGGTTCAGCGGTAGCATTTGCGCTTACTATGGGTGGAGTACAATCTTTAATCATATTTTCATTTATTGGATTAGGTTTAGCAAGCCCATACTTAGTTGTTGCTACAGCGCCAAGACTCGTAATGTTCTTCCCACGCCCAGGAAAGTGGATGAAAACAGTTCAAAACTTAATTGGAATATTAATAATAATAAGCGCGTGTTGGTTTTCTTGGCTGTTAATTTCTGTAGAAAGTTTTCAGTCTTTATTAGTCTTACTGATTGCCCTTATTTTTGCAATTTTATCTTTAAAATTTATTAAGATAAATTCACTAAAATATGTTTTTTTCGTAACTTTCTTAATACTTTCTGTAACAAACTCTACAATAATAACCTCACAGAATGGCTGGACTACAAACTCAGATAGTTCTTGGGAAGTATTTGATACAAGTCGAAAAAAAATTCTTATTGATTCTGAGAAAGTAGTCTTTATTGATATAACGGCAGACTGGTGCTTAACTTGTAAGGCAAACAAACTTCTTGTCCTTGATAGTTCTTATGTAAAAACAGCATTAAGCAAAGAAAATGTAGTGAAAATGCGTGGTGATTGGACACAGAAAAATTCAAAAATTTTAAGTTTTCTAAAGGAAAATGGACGCTTTGGAATTCCTTTCAACATAGTTTATGGGCCAAGTGCAAAATCTGGAATAATGTTACCAGAAATATTAACATCTGAGGTAGTAATAAATGCTTTAAAAAATGCTGAGTAGCTTCACTCAAGTTCCTTTAATAATTTCTCATAAATTACCCACCTTGGATCCGACATAGGAAGTTCACTAACTAAGTTATAAACATATTCTAGACTCTCCTTAGCCAAAGATCCTTTTTTTAAAACAATGTATGATTTTACCAATTGCAACCAACCATCTATATCATTTGGTTGTATTTTTAATCTCTCCTCCAAGTTGGAAACCATAGAGTTAATAAATGTCTTTGTAGCATCATCAGCGGTCTTACTGGATACCAACTCATCTGGACTTGTTACTGGAACCCCAGCTTCACCTGATAAGCTAATCAAATCATAACCTAGTATTTGTCCTAATCTATTAACTTCGCTAACGAATAATTCAGTCCATGGCATAGCTATTTTATCGAACTCAAGCCTGTTCGCTAAAATTGTATATGCCAATCCCAAATCACCTTCTTGCTCCAAAAATAATGCTTTTAAATATTGCCCTGTTGGATTTAGATAATCAATTTTTAGTGAATTTTCTATAGCATTTAAAGCTGCTTGATTTATCACCCCATCTTCTAAAGCAACGAGCGCACTAGCTAACTTGGCCCAAGAGTTTGAGTCTTCATTTTTTTTCTTCACTAACTCAGTGTATGCATCAGTAGCCTTTAAATAACTTAGATTATTCATATAGACATCGCCCAAGAGCTCCCATCCAACAGGATCTCCTCCAGAAGCGTCCTCTTTTAATTTTTTAGATAACTTTTCTATTAATTCTTCTAGGTTTTTGATGTCTTTAAATTCTGCTGCACGGTCTTTATAAGAAACACTAGGTATCCCGGAACCCCCAACACCTAAATGAATGTAGAAAGCAAGAATTGGAATTATAACAGCAAGTCCAACAATGGAGATCGACCCTTTTGATCTTTTTTTATTTACTTCGAGTGAAGTTTGCCTTTCTAACAATAAAAGTTCTCTATTAATCTTCTCTTTTGAGGTTTTCGCTACTTCCTCTGTAATTAAGTTTCTTTCAAAGTCATCATCAATTTCAAGGAGTTTGCTTTCAAGAGTTAACATATTCCAATCTCTTGGAGAACGTTCATTATTTTTAGGGCTTAAACTAGAAAGGATTAAAACTACAACAACTATAAGAGAAAGGATTATTCCAGTAACAAATAGCATGGTTATTTTTTTCCTTTTTTATTTTCTAAAGAATCAGAAAATTTTGTATCGTTAGAAACATTAGAAAATCGAGATTTATTGGAGGGCGATGCTTTTTTTAAAACCCCAACTAATATTACTACCCCTAGAAAGAAAACTAATAATGGCATAAACCAAAGGAAAGCAGTAGAGAGGGTTAATGGAGGTTTAAATAATATGAAATTACCATAGCGATCCACTAAATACTTATAGACCTCTTTATTACTATCTCCTGCCAATAGCCTCTCACGAATTAAAATACGCAAATCACGTGCTACACCAGAATTCGAAGTATCAATAGGTTCGTTTTGACAAACAACACATCGAACATTTGCTGAAATATCTCTAGCACGACTTTCTAACTTTAAATCTGTTAAAACTTCATCTGGCTCAACTGCTAGGATGATATCTACGGGTGCCAAATAAAGAAAAGTAATAAGAAGAAACTTAATAAAATTCATCTACATTACCTTAACTCTAGAGTTAAGAGTTCTTTAAACTCTTTAAACTTTACACCGACTAATGGTCCAGAGAACCGGTGAACTACCTTTCCATCCCGATTAACTATAAAAGTCTCTGGAACCCCCGTTATTCCCCAGTCAATACCTGTTCTCCCGGAAAAATCATCTCCTACATAGGTATAAGGGTTCCCAAGTTCAGTTAACCAGTCGAGTGCATCCTTATTAATGTCCTTATAGTTAATACCCGCTAGTACAATTTCATTATTCTGTGAAAGCTCAATTAATGATTGATGTTCAGCCCGGCACGGCAAACACCATGATGCAAAAAAGTTTATTACTGAAACCTTTTTAAGATTTAGTAAGTTATCCCTAGAGAAACCAGGGGTCCTTAGACCTGGCAATGGTGAGAGATTAAATTTTGGAATAGAACGGTTAATGAGTGCAGAAGGTACCTCGGAAGGATTACGATCATTTAAAAGACCCCAAACTGAAAAAGTACCAATAATTAAACTAAGGGCCAGAGGAACTAAAAAAACAAAACGGCGCATTAAAAATTATCCAATCCAACCACTTTATTGATAGGTTTAGTTCTCCTGTACTTAAAGGTTCGACCAATTTTGTACCGCCTGTCAGTAATAGAAATAATCCCGCCCAAAGCAAGAAAACTAGCTCCTAACCAAATAAAATTTACTAATGGTTCATAAATCAATCTTAACACCCACTTGCCTTTAAACTTATTATTGGCTGGTTCAGAGATTGTTACGTACAAATCTCCAGCCAGACTTTGACGAATAGCACTTTCTGTAGTGCTAGTCCCCGTAGCAAGATATAATCGTCGTTCTGGATAGAGATTTTCAAGGAACTTACCTTCTTTCTCTACTTTTAGAGTTGCCTTTTCTGAGTTATAGTTTGGTCCTTGGTGAATAGATACTCCTTCAAAGGTTACTAAAAATCCAGCCACCTTTAGCTGTGACCCCTTTTCTACGAAGCTAATAACTTCTTCTTTCCAAGCGCTAGAGCCAACAACTCCAAGAATAATAAAAGACATACCAAGATGAGCGATCGTCATTCCGTTGGCAGATCTAGGTTGAGATTTAATTCTTTTAAAAATATTGAAATAGTTTTTATTAAATAATCTTACTCGATCCATCCATTCAAAAAAAGTGGAAGTAAACAACCAAAATGAAACTCCCACTCCAATAATTGCAAACGCCGGCCCAGAACTTTTAAGATACCAAACAAATAAAGATACCCCCAAGGAAATAAAAATCAAAAATTTTATTCTAGATAACACTCCAGCTAGGTCAGCTCTATTCCATTTAAGGTAAGGGCCGATCGCCATTGTTGACCCCAACAATAGTCCAATTGGAGTAAAAGAAATATTAAAAAATGGAGGTCCAACAGAAATTTTTTCTCCAGTAATTCCCTCTAAAAATAACGGGTATAGGGTTCCAAACAGGACAATTGCTGCTGCTGTAGTCAGGAACAAGTTATTTAAGAGTAAGCCAGATTCTCTACTAATCGGCGAAAATAGACCACCACTCTCTAGCGATGGAGCTCGATAGGCGAACAACAGTAATGACCCACCAATTGAAACCGCTAACAAAATTAAAATGTATATTCCACGTTCAGGATCAACAGCAAAAGAATGAACAGATGTTAATAACCCTGATCGAACTATAAACGTTCCTAAGAGTGATAATGAGAATGTTAAGATGGCAAGTAGCACAGTCCACGCCTTAAAGGCCCCTCTTTTCTCAGTCACGATTGCAGAGTGAAGTAATGCTGTACCAACCAACCAAGGCATAAAAGATACATTTTCAACAGGGTCCCAAAACCACCATCCTCCCCAGCCAAGTTCGTAATATGCCCACCACGCTCCAAGCGCTATCCCAGCAGAAAGGCTAGTCCAAGCAATTAGGATCCAGGGCCTTACCCATCTAGCCCAAGCGGAACTAACCTCACCCTCCATTAATGCGGCAACAGCAAAAGAGAAAACAATCGAAAACCCCACATATCCAACATATAATAAAGGCGGATGAATGGCTAAACCAATATCTTGCAATAGTGGATTCAGGTCATTTCCATTTAACGGTGGAGGGAATGTTCTTTCAAATGGATTAGAGGTAAATAACATAAAACTAATAAAACCGACACAAATCCAACCTTGAACACTTAAAACCCGGGCCCTCAATCTAGTTGGAATATTAGATCCGAATAGAGATAAAGCTCCACCAAAGGACACAAGAATTAAAACCCATAGTAAAATAGATCCTTCATGGTTGCCCCATGTTCCAACAATTTTGTATAGTAATGGTTTTTTTGAATGTGAGTTATTCACAACATTAGTCACCGTGAAGTCACTAACAATATAAGATCTCATTAAGGCCATGAAAGCGATTAGAACTAAAAAGAATTGTAAAAGTGCTAGATATTTTGCCGAGTTAATCCATATTGTATTTTCTCTTGTCACCCCAATAATAGGTAGAGTGCTTTGTGCAATAGCTATCAAAAGTGCTAAAACCAGTGAGAATTGTCCAAGTTCAGGGATCATTTTAACCTCAAAATACGCCTACCACTTGCGCTCTAAAGTGACTGGAGGTCAATACCCTCGAGCGCGACTAGTTGCCCCTATTTTGTTAAAAGTTCAGTGGTGGGGCGAGAGCCAGTTAAAATTTTGTGTTAATAAAAAATGGCGCCAAAAAGATTTGACGCCATTTCTATTTAATTTAGAATTGGCTTTTAGTTTAAAGCCGCATCTGTAATCGCATGCGACCACGCTCCAACCGGTTTCATTGTTATTACCGGATCAGAACCACCAGTCATAAGACTGCTTACTGTTCTATTAAAATCTGCCTCAGACAGAGATCCATTACTACCAGCTGTTAGTTTAGCTATTTCGCCCATCTGTGTAGTATTATGATCAATAGTTTGAGCACCAGAATCATCATTATTTACAACAATTTCAGCTGCCTCTGCTTGGTTGGCTTCAGCATATTTCCAACCTTTCATGGAGGCTCTAACAAACCGTACCATTTTGTCTTTAAATGCAGCATCTTTCAGATTTTCGCCAACTACATAAAGGCCGTCCTCTAGAGTAGCAACACCTTCATCTTCATATCTAAATACTGTTAACTCTTCCGGTTTTAGACCTTCATTAAGAACTTGCCAGTATTCGTTGTAAGACATCGCAGAAACACATGCAGCATCACCCTGTGTTAAAGGTAAAATGTCCCAACCCTGCTTAAAGACAGAAATATCCTGATCAGGTTTTAAACCTAACTTACTCATCCAGCTCAGGAATGGCCATTCATTGCCATAGTACCAGACATAAAGATTTTTTCCTTTAAGGTCAGCCGTTGAGTTGACACCACGATCTTTTCGACAAACTAACATCATTCCAGAACTTTTAAAGGGTTGCGCAATATTAACCGCGTCAAAGCCCTTTTCTCTTGCTGCTAAAGCAGAAGGCATCCAGTCAACTGCCACATCAGCACCACCGCCTGCCAAAACACTCATTGGACCGATGTCAGGCCCTCCAGCCTTGATTGTTACGTTCAAACCCTCAGCTTCATAGAAACCCTTATCTTGGGCGACATAGTAACCAGCAAATTGGGTTTGAGTTACCCATTTTAATTGTATAGTAACGTCGTCTGCAGCACTTGCAAATGACGCTGTTGATGCAAAAATTGCACCAAGGATATAAGTAATCCAATTTTTCATTTTATTCCTCCCTGTGAAATATAGGTATAATAAAGTTTATTGTAGTATCTTATCGTTTTTTTTTCTTAAGCACTACCCCTTTGAGACGGATGCCAAAATGTTATCCATCTTTCAAACAAAACTACAATTCCATAAAACAAAGACCCTGAAATTGCGGCAACTGTAATTTCTGCCCAAACCATATCAAGTGAAAATCTGGCAGCCTCAGTTGAAATTCTAAAGCCCATACCCCGCACCGGTGACCCAAAGAATTCAGCAACTATTGCTCCTATTAAAGCTAGTGTAGTACCAATTTTTAAACCGTTAAATATAAAAGGCATCGCTGTGGTAAGCTTCAGCTTTAAAAGGTTTTGAGTATAGCTAGCATTATAGGTTAACATCAGATCACTATGAATTCTATCGGACATCTTCATACCCTGAACTGTATTAATTAGCATTGGAAAAAATACCATTACCGTAACGACTGCAGACTTTGATTGCCACCCATACCCATACCACATAACCAAAATAGGCGCGATACCGATAATTGGCATTGCTGCCATAAAGTTACCTATAGGTAGCAAACCTCTCTCTAGAAATTGAAATCTATCTACAACAAGTGCCAACAGTAATGCAGATAGACAGCCAAATAAATAACCTGATAACGCTCCTTTAATAACTGTCTGAACGAAATCAGCCCACAAAATTGGGCCACTAGAAATTAACTTAAGGAAGATCGCTGATGGTGGAGGTAGAATAACTGGGCTGACTTCAAAACATAATATTGTTGCTTCCCAAATAAGGATTAAACTTAATCCAAATAATATTGGTGGAAAAATTGTCCATGAATTTCTTGCATCTTGTCTAGCTATCCAAATGTTTACACACCAAGCGGAGAGCCAAAACAACAACGATAAAAGAAAAAATATCATTACAACTCCAAAGCCATTTTCTTTAAAATGATTTTTTGTATAACACCTATAAATATGATTAGTGACGCTGCTAATACCGCAGCAGAAAAAAGGCCACTCCAAATATGTAACGTATTGCCAAAGGTGCTACCTGATAGCATTCTAAATCCAAGACCACCCCCACCTCCAGATGGTAACTCACCCACTATTGCTCCTACTAAGGCCGCTGCCATTCCAAGCTTTAGTGATGTGAAGAAATACGGCATTGATTTTGGAAGACGTAACTTTACTAAAACTTGTGAACCAGACGCTGACCAGGTTTTCATTTGATCTAGCTCTAATCTCTCAGGGCTCTTCAGACCTTTAACCATCCCAACAACAACAGGAAAAAACGACAAATACATAGAAATAATTGCTATTGGTAATAAACCACTGAAACCAGCTGAACCAAGGGCAACGACAATCATCGGAGCCAAAGCAAGTATAGGAATGGTTTGGCTAGTAATAATCCATGGCATCACACTAATAGCAGTGGCACGATTATGAACAATTGCAATCGCTAACAAAATACCAAGGCTGGTACCTAAGAAAAATCCAAACATAGTTTCAGAAAAAGTAATCCATGTGTGATAGACAAGTGATCTTTTTGAAGTTATTTTTTGGTGTACAGTTGTATTCCACATTTCATTAGCAACTTGGTGTGGTGTAGGTAATTTTGGTCTTTTTTGAGACCAAGTTTTCGACACAAGTTCAGGAAATGATAGGCTGACCGAGTTTCTTTTAGCTTGATCATAAGCCCAAGGTGCATTCAATACGACAGAGAAACCGTACCATAATATAACAATTATTGTTAAAACCGAAATAACAGGGAAAACTTTACTGTTTTCACTCATCACTATGCCCCGCACGTAAACCCTCTCGGACCCTCTGCGATAACTCAATGAACTTTTTAGTATCTCTTATATCCAGAGGTCGATCAAATGGTAAATCACTTTCGATAACATCGATTATTCGTCCAGGTCTTGGAGACATAACAACAATTTTTGTTGAAAGGTAAACTGCTTCAGGAATGGAATGAGTAACAAAACAAATAGTTTTATTAGTAGATTTCCACAATTTTAATAATTGTTCATTTAAGTGGTCTCTTACTATCTCATCTAATGCTCCAAATGGTTCATCCATTAAAAGTATGTCAGCATCAAAAGCCAACGCACGGGCAATACTAGCTCTTTGTTGCATTCCACCAGATAATTGCCACGGGAATTTTTTTTCAAACCCTGTTAATTCAACTAACTCTAGTACTTTAGAAACCCTAGAGTTTTGTTCACTTTTTGAATAACCCATAATTTCTAAAGGTAACTTAATGTTGGAGCTGATATTCCGCCATGGATACAAACCAGCCGCCTGAAATACGTAACCATAAGCTCTTGCCATTCGAGCATCCCGAGGACTTACACCGTTGACAGTAACTTCACCACTAGTTGGTTTATCTAAATCCGCCAACACACGTAAGAGCGTCGTCTTCCCACAACCAGAAGGTCCAATAAAAGAAACAAAATCTCCCTTCTTAACCGTCAAATTAACGTCACTAAGCGCATTTACAGGGCCATCATTTGTTTCAAATGTTAGATGCAGGTTACTAGCTTCAATCACGTAGGGTTGTGGCACTATAAAAAATTCCTCAAAAACTAAATTCCAGCTGGGATATTCAATGGATCACGATTAATACGACGAGGCGTGTTCAGTGCCTTCCATTTACTTAATGCCCTATTTGCTGACGCAAACGGTGGTCTAGGAATAAACTTCCCTCTTCCAGGTTGTGGTTGACTATTTTGTCCCCATGCCCAGATTACATCTCCCCTACTCAAAGTATACCGAGATTGAGCAGTTACTTTGAAACCTTCAAAAACATTATAGTCCAGAATAGAGTGATGATTTAACGGTGAAATAGTCTTAGATATTTTTGGATCCCAAACAACAATATCAGCATCTGCTCCCTCTACTATTGCTCCTTTTTTAGGATAAATATTTAATATCTTAGCTATATTTGAAGAGGTAACAGCTACAAACTCATTTGGAGTTAGACGTCCAGTTTCCACTCCCTCGGTCCATAAGACAGCCAAACGTTCCTCTAACCCATTAGAGCCATTTGGAATAATCCTAAAGTCGTTCAAGCCAGCTCGTTTTTGTTCGGTATTAAAAGCTGCATGATCAGTAGCTACAACTTGCAATGATCCAGCTTGCAAACCAGCCCAGAGACTGTCTTGATGATCCTTAGACCTAAAAGGCGGACTCATTACGCGTCTTGCAGCATGGTTCCAATCTTTATTAAAATATTCACTCTCATCTAGAGTTAAAAACTGTATTAGCGGCTCACCATAAACCCGCATACCTTTCTGCCTAGCTCTCCGAATCGCTTCATGGGATTGCTCACATGACACATGAACGACATAGAGTGGCACACCAGCTGTGTCCGCTATAGTTATTGCACGATTAGCAGCCTCACCCTCTAGTTCTGGTGGTCTTGAAAAGGCGTGCCCTTCAGGTCCAGTAATTCCTTGATCAAAGTATTTTTGTTGAAGTTCAGCAACTAAATCTCCATTCTCAGCATGAACCATGGGAAGAGCTCCCAACTCAGAACAACGCTTGAAACTTGAAAACATTTCGTCATCTTCGATCATTAGCGCGCCCTTATACGCCATGAAGTGTTTAAATGAGTTAATTCCCATTTTAACGGCGTCTTCCATCTCCGAAAATACATTTTCATTCCAACCGGTTATCGCCATATGATATCCTATGTCAGAACAAATCTGAGGTGCTGATTTTCGATGCCAGTCATTTATCGCATTCTTGATTGACCCATCCGCTCCAGGTAAGCAAAAATCAATAACCATTGTCGTACCACCAGCAGCGGCAGCCCAGGTACCTGTTTCAAATGTTTCTGCTGCTGTTGTTCCCATAAATGGCATTTCAAGATGTGTATGGGGGTCAATTCCACCTGGGATAACATATGCACCTTCAGCATCAATATACTCATCTCCTTTTAGGTTTTCACCAATCTCCTTAATTTTTTCACCTTCGATTAAAACATCAGCTTTCCAGGTGCGATCCGCTGTACAAACTGTTCCATTTTTAATTACTTTCACCATAAGCACATTTCCTCCGATTACAGTTGCCTTTATAAATTTATAAAAGTTAATTCATATAATTTTTAAATGACATTAATATTAATCTACAATTTCTGCAGTTTCTAAAACGGCGTGTAGCAATACGTTCGCGCCCGCGGCAGCCCAGTCTTTCGTGATTTCCTCTGCCTCGTTATGACTTAATCCATCCACACATGGGCACATTACCATTGCAGTTGGCGCAACCTTATTAATCCAGCAGGCATCATGCCCTGCTCCAGAAATTAAATCCATATGAGAATGACCTAACCTCTCAGCTGCACTTCTAACTGCTTCAACGCATTTGGGGTCGAAAGTGACAGGGTCAAAGCCACCAAGTTGTTCTAGCTCAACAGTTAAACCCATTTTATCACATATTTCTTTTGCACCCTCTTTAAGTTTTTTTTCCATATCGAGAATAACATCTAATTTTGGCGATCTAAAATCTACGGTAAAAATTACTTTACCCGGTATAACATTACGAGAATTTGGGTAAACATCGATATGCCCTGCAGCTCCTACCGCATGAGGGCTATGCGATAATGCAATTTCCTCAACCAACTCCAGAACTCTTGCCATACCAAGGCCTGCATTTCTTCGCATTGGCATAGGAGTAGACCCAGTATGGCTGTCTCGGCCGGTGATTGTAACTTGAGTCCAACTTAATCCCTGACCATGCGTAACAACCCCGATGTCAACGCCCTCAGTCTCCAAGATAGGCCCTTGCTCAATATGCAACTCAAAAAAAGCATGCATCTTTCTTTCTCCAGTCACCTCATCTCCACTCCAACCTATTCTCTCAAGTTCATCACCAAACTTTATTCCCTCTGAGTCTACACGCTTGTGCGCCCAATCTTGTTTATAAATACCCGCAAAAACACCTGAAGCTAGCATTGAAGGGGCATATCTAGTGCCTTCCTCATTAGTGAAATTAGTCACCACTATTGGATGTTTTGTTTTTATCGAGAGGTCATTTAATGTTCTAATAATTTCTAAACCACCTAGTACGCCTAAAACTCCATCATATTTTCCACCAGTAGGCTGGGTGTCAAGATGGGATCCAACATATACAGGAAGAGCATTTTTATCTGTCCCTTCTCTACGCGCGAACATATTACCCATTTGGTCTAGCCCCATACTACAGCCAGAAGATTGACACCAAGTCTTGAACAACTCCCGACCTTGCGCGTCAGCGTCTGTCAAAGTTTGTCTATTGTTTCCGCCTGCGATACCAGGCCCCACTTTTGCCATCTCCATCAAAGCGTCCCAAAGACGGTCGCCATTTAATTTAAG
Organism: uncultured Paracoccaceae bacterium; assembly: GCA_905181985.1. Taxonomy (GTDB): domain Bacteria; phylum Pseudomonadota; class Alphaproteobacteria; order Rhodobacterales; family Rhodobacteraceae. The sequence goes on from CAJIZW010000031.1 coordinate 36,290, forward strand.
ATTTACTCCTGGTGCAGACATTTTTACCTCATTTATATTTTACCAACTGGTAAAACTAAAGCTAACAGAGCATTATACACAGTCAAGGACTCAAAAAAATGTTTTTAAAAAAAATACTGGAATTAATCAGATAAACACATAAGGACCTATTGAAATGGTAGACCGTGAATCTCGCATACAAAAAAGAAATAAAGATTCAATTATGAATGCTGCTTTAGAAATCTTTTCAATGTATGGATTTAGAGGGGCAACTGTAGACTTAATAGCAAAAGCATGTGGGCTTTCCAAACCTAATCTACTTTATTATTTTCAAACTAAGGAGGAGATTCACGTTCAATTACTATCTCGATTAATGGACACTTGGCTTGATCCACTTAAAGAGATGGATGAGAATGGTGATCCCTTTAACGAGATAATGGCTTACGTAAGACGAAAATTGCATATGAGTAAAACATTGCCTAGGGAAAGTAGATTATTTGCAAATGAAATAATACAAGGGGCACCAAGAATTAATCATGTATTACAAAATGATTTAAAAACGTTAGTCGATGAGAAAGCACTAGTAATACAAAAATGGGTAGATAAAGGCTTAATTGCTAAAGTTCACCCCTATCACCTTATCTTTTCGATCTGGTCATTAACACAACATTATGCAGACTTTGACGTTCAGGTCCAAGCTGTACTCACAGATGAAGACCCGTTTGAAAACGCCGAAAATTATCTCGAAACACTGTTTTCAAAACTTCTTGCTATTTAATACTCCCAGATTAACCTTTGGCTTAAATAAAAGATTAACAAAATTAATCAATTACACAGGCTCCTGAGTTGTTTGGATGAGTAGTCCAATTAGCATATTCATCCAGAACAATTTTTCCAGTCCTAGTGTCAAGCTCTCCAGGTTTCATTTGTTCCATTGTAATACAGTTCTCAACAGGACAAACATCAACACACAGGTTACACGCAACACATTCTTCATTTATTACCTCAAACACTCTTTCATCATTAATTGATATTGCTTGATGTGACGTGTCCTCGCAGGCCGCATAGCAGCGACCACATTTAATACAGGAATCCTGGTCAATTTTAGCTTTTGCTACGTAATTTAGATTTAGATGTTGCCACTCAGTAACATTAGGAAGAGCCGAGCCTATAAAGTCCGAAACAGAATTATAACCTTTCTCATCCATCCAATCAGACATGCCAGACTTCATTTCTTCAACAATTTTAAACCCATATGTCATAGCAGCCGTACACACCTGAACATTCCCACAACCCAAGCTCATATATTCTGCAGCATCTCGCCAGTTAGTTATCCCTCCAATACCTGATATTGGAAGACCTCCAGTTTCAACATCATTACCAATTTGAGCTACCATGTTTAAAGCTATTGGTTTCACCGCCGGACCACAGTAACCTCCATGGCTTCCTTTTCCATCGATAGAAGGCTCCGGAGACATTGTATCTAAATTAACCGAAATAATAGAGGCTATAGTGTTTATTAAACTAACGGCGTCAGCACCTCCTTTTAAAGCTGCTCTAGCTGGATAACGGATATCAGTAATGTTTGGTGTTAACTTTACTATTACTGGCATTCTTGTGTTTTGTTTACACCAACGAGAGACCATTTCAATATATTTAGGAACCTGTCCAACAGCAGCACCCATTCCTCTTTCAGACATTCCGTGAGGGCACCCAAAATTTAATTCAATACCATCAGCACCAGTTTCCTCAACTTTTGGCAAAATAGATTTCCACGCACCCTCTTCACATGGCACCATTATGCTTACTATCATGGCTCTATCAGGGTAATCTCTTTTAACAGCTTTAATTTCTTGCAAATTTAAATCAAGCGGCCTGTCGGTAATCAACTCAATATTGTTAAGACCTAACAATCTACGGTCCGCTCCATACAAAGCACCATACCTTGGTCCATTAACGTTAACTATAGGAGGCCCATCCTCTCCCAGTGTTTTCCAGACTACACCTCCCCACCCAGCTTCAAAAGCTCGGCGAACGTTGTATTCTTTATCTGTTGGTGGCGCAGACGCCAACCAAAAAGGATTTGGTGATTTAATTCCTAAAAATTCAGATGCTAAATTAGCCATTATTATTACCCCATTAAACTTAGATTTATATCTTCTGCTGCATCACGACCCTGAGCGACAGCAGTAACGGTCAGATCTTCTCCACCAGAAACACAATCTCCCCCAGCCCACACACCATTACAAGAGGTACGACCAGAACCAGAAACATTGATCTTGTTTCCTGCAAACTCTAATCTTTCCTCATTAACACTTAATGCCTGACCGATGGCCACAAATACTTGATCTGCGGTGATCATTATAGCCTCTCCCGTAGGGGTTAACCCCTCCGAAGTTTGTTTAGTTCTTTCAAATTCAACTGAAGAAACTTTACCATTACCAATTATGGTTTTAGGTTTAAGGTTTTCACGAATAACTACCCCATTTGACGTTGCAAGCTCTTGTTCGTAAGTTGATGCTCCCATTTTATCCTTAGATCTGCGGTATGCTATTGTAACAGTCTCAGCCCCCAATAATTTTGATTGAACTGCTGCATCAACTGCTGTCATACCGCCACCTATCACTAATACTTCTCTACCAACTCTTAAACTGGTTAAGTCATCTGCCTGCCTAAGCCCTGATATGAACTGGACTGCATCAGAAACGTTTTCCAAATCGTCCCCAGAAACTTTCAAATTATTAACTGCACCCAAACCAAGGCCAAGAAAAACAGAATCAAACTGTTTTACTAATTCATTTAGATGGATATTTTTTCCTAACTCAAATCCTAGCTGAAGATCTATTCCACCAATCTCTAATAACCACTCAACCTCTTTTGCCGCAAATTCATCTGTTGACTTATATGCGGCAATCCCAAATTCATTAAGACCTCCCGCTTTTTCTTTAGCGTCATAAATGATTACATCATGCCCATGCATAGCGAGCCTATGTGCACAGGCGAGCCCAGCAGGGCCAGCCCCTATTACAGCAATCTTTTTCCCTGTACTGGCTTCTCTCAAAAATGGTTGAGCTCCTGATTTCATAAACGAGTCGGTTGCAAAGCGTTGTAAGCGTCCAATTTCAACAGGCTTTCCTTCAGCTGCCTCCCTTACACAGGCCTCCTCACATAATGTTTCGGTTGGACAAACACGTGCACACATACCACCAAGTATATTTTGTTCAAAAATAGTTTTAGCAGCGGCATCAATAGTGTTTGTTTGGATTTGTCGAATAAAGAGTGGTATATCAATTGCAGTCGGACATGCTGTTATACAAGGTGCGTCATAACAGAAATAACACCTATCAGCGGCCACGGATGCCTCATGAGAGCGAAAAGGTTCATGCAAATCAGAAAAATTTTCGTTCACTTTGGACACTGGAAGCCTACCCGATAACACGCCTGGAGATGATACTGTATTTGACATTAAAGTCCTCTTTCACTTTATTTTTTTAAACAAAAAACTATTTTTTTTATCAAATGGTAAATTTTATATAAAATCAATAAGAAAATTTAATTATAAAAGAATTTTAACTATTTTAAGAACGGTTGACTTAACGATTAAACTTCCAATATCGGGATTGTATGATTGAAACCATTAAGGAGCCAACACCCATCAATAACAACGCAAGTGACCAGGCAAGTAGGCTTTCCTCACCTCCTGTTATGTCTAAAGCATACCCTATTACGGGAGCACCAATTGCGCCACCGGCAAAGCCAATCATAGAATGAACTGCTAACAGCGCGCCTCGATCTTCTGGATCAGATACCGAAACCGTACCAGCAGTTAAACCTCCAGAGTCAAACATTATTGCAACGTTGTAAACACATAGTATTCCCAAAGAGATCCACAATGGCGCAGAAATAAGAAGAGAGCAAGCGAGAGCCAAAAATGCAGTCAGACCCCCTATCCAGGAAATACTTCGGTGCCGCCCAAACATAAGGCACAACTTTGCCCCAGTCGTAGATGCAACCATACCTAAAACTGTCAAAAAAGCAAAAATAGTTGCAATTTGAGAAAAACTTAGCGTTGATTCAGCTCTATCCCCTAAAAAGACAAAAAGTGCAAAACTCCAAGACCTAAATGCAAATAGCTCATAAGTATGAGCAGAGTAGGCAAATATATATCCCATAGCCTTTGGCTTCCTAAATGCCGGACGCAAATCAAGTGGATGACGGTTAACACCTTTATTTAAGCTTAATGTAGGGCGCATAGGTGACACAAAAAAATAAACATAAATACCAGAAACTAAGGCTCCCAAAGCGCCTAACAATGCTGCAACAGTATAATTTGAGTACGTTAATAAATAACCCATAATAAGAAATGAGACTCCTGACCCTAACCCAAAACTTGATGTATACCAAGGAACAGCCTTAACACGAAAATCATCGGTTAAACGCGCATTCAGAATTTGTAACCCCGGCATATATGTTCCAGCCAAACCAGCCCCAACAAGTGTATAGGTGATAACAGCAGATAAAAAATTGTTTGCCAAGAATGCAAACCCAAGACATCCAAAAAAACTAGATACACAGCCACTTACAAATATTAACCTGGAATCTAGGAAATCAGTTAAACCTACGAGTAAAGGGGTGGCCACAACATAACCAACAAAATAAGCACCACTTATCCATCCTATTTGTGAATTACTTAACTCCCAAACGTCCCTAAGTTGAACAAGAAAAACAGGCCATAAGGTAATTCCGATCATAGACATCATGCAGCATAAACATATTGCAATTAACAGCCTTGTAGGACGAAAAGCAGAGGTCAAGTATACACCATTTTTATTATATAATCTTAGCTAACAGTAAACTAATGTTTAAAAACCATAAAATAGGAATTACTATAAAATTAAATGAACAGAAAGTTCTAAATTTCATTAATAAGGGAACTTACAATAGTTACAATAAAAATTTAATTTAGTTAGCCGCCTAAAAATAGCCTTCCGACGTCTGGATTTTTTAAAAGATTGTCTCCTGTGTCTGCTATAGCAGTTTCGCCAGAAACAAGTACATAACCAATATCAGCAAACGCTAAACCTTTTTTTGCATTTTGCTCGACCATAATTATTGTCTTACCATCTTTCTTTTGAAGATCGTCTAAAATTTCAAAAACCATATCAATAAAACGTGGTTCCAGCCCAATTGAAGGTTCATCTACTAATAAAACTTCTGGTTGCATTACGAGTGCACGGGAAATTTCCAAGAGACGTCTTTCTCCACCTGATAAAACACCAGCAGGTTTATCTCTTCGATCTGCTAACCGTTTATACTTATCGAACACCATCTCTGCAGCTTGCTTAGCCTCTGCTGGACGACCTTTAAGAAACCCACCCATTAATAAATTTTCTTCAACAGTCATTTGTGGAAACACCGACTTATCCTGAAGTATATAAGCTATTCCAGCATTTGAAAGTTTCTGTGATGGTGTTAGGGAAGTTACATCCAATCCATCGACAACGATTGACCCTGAAAAAATGTTAGTAAACCCAAAAATAGAATGAAGAACCGTTGACTTACCGGCTCCGTTTGGACCGATTAAACATAAAGATTGTCCTTTACCTATCTGCAAATTAAAATCATGCAGGATTTCCATTTTTCCATACCCTGCCCGTAGACTATTGATTGTTAGGAATGGTTTGTCAGAAGCTAGATCACTAAGTGCTGATATAGTCGGAGCCGAGGCTGACATTGACGCAGCTTCTTTTGCAACTTGGTCAACAGACATAACAACATCTACGCTACCCTCGCCGTAACCACTAACTACTTTCCCTACTTTATTTGAAGTATTTTTATTAATTTTTTTTGTAGAGGATATCTTTTTCTGCTTCTCACTCATTAGTGACCCCCTAAATACGCATCTATAACACGTTGATCATTTTGCAATTCACCAGGCTTACCATCAGCCAACATTTTACCATTTGAAAGGCAGTAAATATGAGACGCCAGATTCATTATAACTCGCATATTATGCTCAATTACACACAAGGTTATTCCAAGCTCTTCATTAGCTCGCCTTAAACGGTCAATTAGACCATTTATTAAAGTAGGATTAATACCAGCTGTTGGTTCATCTAGTAACAATACTTTAGGTTCATTCATCAATGCCATGGCAAATTCTAATAACTTTTGTTGTCCAAAAGACAAATCACCAGAAATCAAATGTCTTTTTGAGTGCAAACCTACAAACTCTAGAAGATGTTCTGCTCTATCTCGGCTCTCACCTTTACGGTTGCCAAACATCGAAAAATCAGCTCCAGGCCTTTGTGATACCGAAATTTGCATGTTTTCAACACAATTCATTTTACCGTAAATTCTTGTTTGTTGAAAGGTACGTATCATACCCAATCTCGCAATATCGCCAACTCTAATTTTAGATATTTCTTGGCCATCAAATATAATAGAACCATTATCAATTGGGTGATAACCTACAATAGAATTAAATAGTGTTGTTTTACCACATCCGTTTGGTCCAATTATTCCAGTTATTGATCCTTTCTCAACAGTTAAAGAAATATCAACATTTGCCTTAACACCGCCGTAAGCTTTAGAAACATTCTTAACTGATATAAGAGAATTACTCATGGTTTACCCTCATCACTAATATCATCGACAATAATACCAAATCTCTCAGGATATTTATCCTGAAGCCAACCCATAATACCTTGTTGAAAGTAAACAATATTTACAATTAAAATCAATCCAAGAGCAACCCACTGCCAGCCAAGTAAATAAGTCCAAGTCGTCTCTTTAATTATTGTGAACAGTACTGCTCCTATCACAGGGCCCCACAAGGTTCCTTTTCCGCCGAGCAATGCCATTGCAACCATAAAAATACCAAAAGTTGCTGTTGGGAATGCGACTTCGACCGGTTCAATAAAACCAATCATATTTCCATATACTGCACCAATACTTCCCATAAAAAATGCTGCTATCGCCCAGCCTACTTGCTTATATCTAAGCACCGGTATTCCCATTGACTCTGCCTTGTCTTCGTCATCTCTAATCGCATTTATTGCCAACCCAAATTGAGTTGAGTAAAGCCATCTAAGTAAACAATGAACAGTTCCTGCAAAGAAAAAACAAAGTGTGTAAAAGAAAATAGAACGAGAATTTATATCCAAAGGAAAAAAGGGCATCGAAATACCGCCACCACCACCGATATAGTCAACGGTGCCAGTCAGTTGGCCTGCAGCAATAGCGACAGCTAAGGTGCCAATAGCAAAATACGGACCACGTAATCCAAATACAATTGGACCAAGAAGTAAGGAGATTATCATAGCGCCAAGCCCTGCACCAACAATGCCAAGACCAAGGCCAAGAAAGTATTGATATTGTGTAAATTCAGGCATTATTGCTCCAAATGCTGATGTATATTCACCAACATCATAAAACATAGAAATCTGAATGATTGCAGATATATACATTCCACAGCCAAAAAAAGTTATATTTCCTAATGAATTATATCCCATTTGACCACCTAAAATATCCCAGGTAGAGGCCATAAGGACCATGATCCAAAGAATGGCAATTTGAGTAGTGTAAGCTGGAAATAATACAGGCCCTAGAATACCAAACATTAATATTGCGATATATAGAATTTTAGTGTTTCTAGTCATTAGCGAACCACCTGCCTGCTACGTCTTAAATGGATTTGTCTCCAAATGAGGACTATTAAGAGCATTATAACTGCTGCAGCAATTTCATACTCAGTTCCTAGGATCATACTCGTGTACTTCTCTATTAAACCCAAACCAAATCCAGCTCCAATTACTGCAGGTAAATTTCCTAACCCTGCCGCAGTGACGATTGCGAATGCTCTAAGAGAGTATTGAATTCCGTAAAAGGGTTGGAATATCCAAATTATAGAAACTAAAACACCAGCAACGCCACAAATTGCTGCGTTTAATGCATAAGTAAAAGCATAAACACGATCAGTATTTATCCCTAACACCCTCGCAGCTCTAGCATCTTGAGCAGTAGCCCGTATTGCCTGCCCCATTCTGGATTTTTTCATAAAGATTACTATTATCAATGCAAAAGTTCCTGCCAAGATAAGAGATATTATTTTTGCCATTGGGACTGTTACAAAATCATCAAACATAGAATAAACTGGTAATTTTGAATCTATGATTTGAACTTCAGGCCCATATAAGACGTTCATAAATTGTTGCATTACTAATGAAAGGCCAAAGGTAGCCAACAGAGAAACAAACATATCGTTATCGATTACCCGACGGATAATTAGCAAATAGATTAGCCACCCATACCCAAACATTATAACCAAAACTATTGGAAGTGAGAATATCGGATGTAATCCATATTTTGATAGTGTAAACGTTAAATATGCACCCATGATTACAAAATCACCTTGGGCTAAATTCTTAACATTCATTACACCCCAAACAAGTGCCAGACCATAAGAAACTAGGGCAAAAATAGCACCCACAAATATACCTTCCAGTATTATCTGAACATTAATAATCGGAGCCCAAACAAAGAGCAATTGAAGATTATCAAGCATTTTTACTCCTAAATCATAGTAATCTTATAAAAAAATAAAAAAATGGGAGGCCTTAAAAAGCCTCCCAAATGATTTTGTGATTAGTTAGTAGCTAGCTTTACGAGGAAAAACCATGTCGTCAGCTGTAATGATAGCATTATAGCTTCCGCCAGATATCTGTCTCATGAACATAGGTTTAGCTATATTATTTCCAGCTTCAGAAAACTTGATGTTGCCATAGAATGTCTCCATGTCTGTCGCTGCTATAGCATCTCTAACTTTAACTTGGTCAAAGCTATTAGCTGCCTCAAATGCCTCTTTATAAACTAAGACAGCAGCAGAAGCTTGAGCAGTTTGATATGGAACAGTTGTATAGCTTGGATGTGCTACTTTGAAGTCAGCATTCCATTCAGCCGCGTTACCAAACATACCATCCTTTAGAGGTGAACTCTCTACCCACTGAGTTGGGCAAAGCATACCATCTGATGCGTTTGGAAATTTTGTATGAACTTTCGCAGCTTCACAATGTGTTATTGCCACAATATCAGCTTGGATTCTCATTTCTTCAATTTGACGACCTGCAGTTGCAGCGCCTTTTGAGTGACCTGAGATTATCAGAACATCAGGCTTAAGAGCCTTAGTTTTCGTCAAGGTAGTAGACATATCTGAGAGATCCGCTGGAAGCTTATCATCAATAACAATTTTCATGCCATATTTATTTGCAGCATCTACAACCCCTGCGCGAACGTCCAATGAAAACGGATCATTCTCAAAAGCCATCGCAACTCTTACTGAGGAAGGGTCTCTACCAGCAGCCTTAGCCTTAGCAGCAGCCAACTCAATTGCAGGAGCTAGATATTGCTCCGACGTTGAAAGAACAGCAAAAAGGTATTTATAACCTTGAGTAAACAATGAACGAGAAGCACCCTCTGCTTCAACCATTGGAACTCCAAATTTTTCTGAAACAGGTGCAACAGCTTTAGTTAATCCAGAACCATATGGACCAAGCATAAACTCAACTCCATCTTGTTGAATTAATCTCTCAACAAGTTGCGCTGCACGTGCGGGTGTAGACTCATCATCATAGTATTTGATCGCAAGTTTATAGCTTTTACCGCCTACGGTTACTCCACCTCTAGAATTAATTCTATCGACAGCAAAATCATAGCCACGCTGAGTGTGAAGTCCGTTAGTTGAATACTTTCCAGACAACGATATTGCTGAGCCTAGTGTTATAGTATCCCCTTCGACGCCAGCACTAGCCGAACTAGAAAAACCGGCCACGACTAATGCAAAAATCATAGCAGTAGTAATCTTAAAGTTTTTTAACATTTTATCCCTCCCTGGGTGTTGAATTATAGAGAATCTCAATATACGATATTTATTAAGTTGGCTAGCTTAAAATTGCACCTAACAAACTTAATTAAAAGTTGAAATTATAATATTAATTGAGCTCATAAAAATTATGCTTTTAGAAGTACAATGATAATTGAGAGGGCAAGTAGAATAACTGCAAAAATTTCTTTATTAGTGGGTTTTTCTCTAAAAAAGAAAAATGAAATCCCTAATGCTATCAAGAGTTCAATTTGACCCAAAGCTCTTACTGGGGCTACAGCATTTGCTGAAAAAGCATAAAACCAGCAGGCGGTTGTAATTGCGCCAAAGATGCCCACTAGATAAGCTCTTCTCCACTGTTTAAAGCTATTCAGTAATTGATCCCGAGCTTTAAACCACATCCAAGTACCCATTATCACGGACTGCATTAATACAGCGACACCTCCCGTCATGCTTGCACGCATAGTTAAATCAGCTCCTTCCAATGAGTCTGTAGCCGCACGAAAAGCAACCGTACAAAAGCCTAAAAATGCACCACTACCAAGTCCAAGAGCAGTTTGACGAGTCAATAGCGAACTTAATAGATTCGAAAACCCAATTTTACTTTTAGATAAGGACAATAGAAATACTGCAACTACTCCCAGTAAAATAGCAAATCCGACTTCCAAACTAACCACATACCCTAAAATAATAGCTTCAAAAATGGCAGCCATAAGTACTTCTGTTTTTGAAAAAGCTGTGCCGGCGGCAAAAGACCTATGAGAAAATAATGTGATTAGTAAAACGGTGAATATAATTTGCATTATACCAGCAACTGTAATCCAAAATAAATATTCAACATTTATAGCTGGTAGAGGCTGTCGATAAGTAAAAGAGTAAAATGCTATCCAAGCCCAAGAAAAGGGTATGGCATAGGAGAACCGGACATAACTAGCCCCAAGATCACCCAAAGACTCCTTTAAGTTTTTTTGTTGTGCTGTTCGAAGGCTTTGGGACACTGCCGCAATTATAGTTACCCATATCCAAGTCGCCATTTCAAAGGAGCCTTCTATTAATAGTAATTGATTATAATACTCATACTAAACTCTAATTCAAAGCAACAAATTAATTAGTAAACAAGCTAACAGATCGAAAACTCAAAACAAGCACCTTCTTTTCCTCAACGGTTCTTACGCTTGCAAGTTAAAAACGATGATATTTACCGTAAGAACAATTCTATTAATTTTGTCTTCACTTGTATTAGTAGTATCAGTTTTTGCAATAGTTAGCATCAACTTAGGCAACCGTGGTAATTCACTTTATTAATTTTGTCCTTTGTTAAATGTTAAAAAATTAACTAATGTAAAAGAGAGACAACCAGGAGGTCCTTATGCCAGATAAATTCAATAATGGAATGTTAACCCGCCGAAAGGTACTAGGTGACAAACACGTAGACAAAGCCTTGAAGCAAAAAACAAACTTTGATGAACCATTCCAAAATTTAATTACAGAGAGCGCCTGGGGAACTGTTTGGGCAAATGAAGCAATTAGCCTTAGAGAGAGATCAATGATAACGTTGGCTCTCCTTGCTGCAACTGGAAATTTTGATGAAATACCAATGCATATCAGGGCAACTGCAAATACTGGTGCTTCTAAAGAAGATATCCGAGAAGCTTTTATGCATGTAGCTATTTACGCAGGAGTGCCCAAAGCAAACCATGCATTTAAGGTTGCGAAAGAGGCTTATGAAGATATGGAAATTACTGAATGAAGTCTCAAACACCAGCAGGTAGGTACTTAAAGAGAGATAGATCTTGGCACCCCAAGGCACTAAGTTCTCTATACAAATCTAGTATTTATAGATCCCCACAATCAAAGCTTATCTCTTTCCCAGCAACCCTAAGTGAGGAAACCGGACCAGTCTTTGGACACGATCTGATAGGTAAACTTGATAATAACCTAATACATAACTACGCTCAGCGAGGGCACGCAGCAATCGGTTCACGAATTATAATCTTTGGTCGCCTTATAGAT
>CAJIZW010000032.1 GCA_905181985.1 uncultured Paracoccaceae bacterium
GGTTTGTCAGTTTATGGATTAAGAATTGGGTCTGTTGTTGCTGGATCAGCTTTAATGGGGATTGGTGGAGCTTTCTTAACGATGTCAGCTTTTGACGCCTTCTTTTTTGGAATGGTTAATGGACGAGGGTGGGTTTGTATTGCTCTAGTAATCTTTGCTAGCTGGAAACCTGGAAAGGCGTTACTGGGGGCTGTATTATTTGGAGCCTTTGATGCTTTACAGGTCCGTCTTCAGACTGAGGTGGGGGCATTTGTTCCTGGACAAATTTTCTTAATGGCTCCTTATGTTTTGTCAATTTTTGCTCTTATGGTTGCTGCTCGAAAAGCTGATTATCCACGAGCTCTTTTGACTCCATGGTTTAAAGGTGAAAGGTGAAAATATGATAAACTTTGATTTAATTGTTAAGAATGCTACACTTCCAGATGGACGTTGTGGGATGGATATTTTATGTAAAGATGGGTTTATCTCTGATATTGGCTTGAATATCGATGCTAAGGCAAACCAGGTTATTGATGCTGAGGGTTACTTAGTCTCACCACCCTTTATAGACCCTCACTTCCATATGGACGCAACTCTGTCACTAGGTACTCCGAGACTTAATATTTCAGGTACTTTACTTGAGGGTATAGAACTATGGGGTGAACTTAAGCCTGTCCAATCGATTGATGATATTATTAAAAGAGCTCTAAAGTATTGTGATCTGGCGATCTCAATGGGAATTGGTGCAATTCGAAGCCATGTAGATATTTGTGATGATGAATTAAAGGGTGTTGAAGCGTTACTTGAAGTACGTAAAACTGTAGCCCCATATCTTGACCTTCAATTAGTAGCTTTCCCACAAGATGGACTTTTTCGATCTTCTTCAGCGGTAGGAAACCTTAATAGGGCCTTGGATATGGGCGTTGAGATCGTTGGAGGTATCCCTCATTTTGAGCGTACAATGGATGATGGAACTGAGTCTGTTAGATACCTGTGTGAGTTAGCGGCAAAACGTGGATTAATGGTTGATATGCATTGCGATGAGAGTGATGATCCTATGAGTCGTCACATTGAAGCATTAGCCTATCATACAAAAAGGCTTGGTTTGCAGGGGATGGTGACAGGTTCACATTTAACTTCTATGCACTCTATGGATAATTACTATGTTTCTAAACTGATCCCACTAATAGCTGAATCTGAGGTTCACGTGATACCCAACCCGCTAATAAATATTATGCTTCAAGGGCGCCATGATACTTTTCCAAAAAGAAGAGGATTAACCAGAGTATCTGAGCTAAAGGAAGCTGGTGTGACGATAGGTTTTGGATCTGACTGTATGATGGACCCTTGGTACTCATTAGGGAAAGCTGATATGTTAGAGGTTGCTGCTATGGGCTTACATGTGGGTCAATTATCTAGTCGTGCAGAGATGAAGTGGTGTTTCGATGCTGTGACTGTAAATTCTGCAAAAATAATGGGACTTGAGCATTATGAATTACAAAAGAATGGTAGGGCAAATATGGTTCTGCTACAGGCAAGAAATAAAATCGAAGCCGTAAGGCTTAAGGCAAACCGCCTGTTAGTTATACGTGATGGAAAACTTATTGCTCAAAACGATCCTGTAACAACAAAATTGTTTATGGGGGGAAGGCCAAACCTTCTTAACCCAGCTGATTATGAAACTTCGTAGCCAGTTTTTGTTTTGTCTACAATATTGGTTACGATAGTAAAATTTTCTCAGTAATTTTAGCTTTCATTTTAAAAAAAATGTACTATTAACTTCTGAATCTGGCTTTAATTGATGAGAAATAAGGATACTAAAATGAAAAATTTAGCAATTCTAGCTCCCAAAATTACAACTATACCAATAGTTGGTTCCTCTGATAGTTTTCCAGTTCGAAGGATTTATTGCATTGGGCGTAATTATGCTGATCACACAATCGAAATGGGTGGAAACCCTGATAGGGAGTCGCCATTTTTCTTTCAAAAAAACTCTAATAATGCAGACTCCTCAGGGGAGTTTCCTTACCCCACTGAAACAAATGATGTTCACTATGAGGTTGAATTGACGATTGCTCTCAAATCGGGAGGTAAAAACATAACAGAAGAAAATGCCAATTCCCATATTTTTGGATATGCTGTTGGCCTAGATATGACTCGAAGAGATTTACAGAGTGAAATGAAAGCACAGCGACGCCCTTGGGAAATAGGGAAATCTTTTGAAAGGTCTGCTCCAATAGGTGAAATAACTCGCTTTGAAGAAGTAGGGTACATGGATAGTGGGTTAATCGAACTTAAGGTAAATGGAAACGTAAAGCAGACTGGAGATCTAAATCAAATGATTTGGAAGGTACCGGAGATTATAGCTTATTTGTCTAGGTTTTATGACATTGACGGTGGAGATCTGATAATGTCTGGGACACCGGCTGGGGTTGGACCTGTCGTTAAGGGAGATCAGATTGTCGCCAGTGTTAAAGATCTTCCGGATTTAAAGATATTAGTCGTCTAATAACTTTCTTATTATTTAAGATTGTAAAAACAGACTATTTAAACCCATCAGCAAAAAGCGAAGTAAAGATGTTTTCCATTTCCCCTACAGCTAGATTAAGGCCATCACCATTCTATGACGCCGTCGTTAAAGAGGGTTTAAGGACCGCAATGGTGTACAATCGAATGATATTACCAGTTAGTTTTGGGAACCCTGATGAGGAGTACTGGAGGTTAATAAACGGTGTTTCTATGTGGGATGTTGGTGTGGAAAGGCAAATTCAGTTAACAGGAGTTGATGCAGCTAAGCTAGCCCAAATACTATCCCCGCGAGACCTTTCTAAATGTAAGATAGGTCAAGGAAAATACGTACCTTTATGTAATCATAAAGGTATTTTAATTAATGATCCAATTCTCTTGAAATTGGATGAAAACAAGTTTTGGTTTTCTATAGCTGACAGTGATATTTTAACCTGGGCTCAGGCAATAGCGGGAGAGAAGGGTTTAGATGTTGAAATAATTGAGCCAGATGTCTCCCCACTAGCTATTCAAGGGCCAAAGTCGGAAGAGGTAGTTGCTTCGATGTTTGGAGACTGGGTAAGGGAGATCAAACATTTTTGGTTTAAAGAAACAGAACTAGAAGGAATGCCTGTGGCAGTTCAACGATCTGGCTGGTCTAAGCAAGGTGGTTTTGAAATATATTTGATGGATGGTAGCAAAGGGACAAAGCTTTGGAACATTGTAAAAGAAGCAGGAAAACCGTATGGAATCGGTCCCGGGTCACCCGGTACTCCAGAGAGAACTGAAAGTGGTCTAGTGTCTGTTGGTGGAGATAGTGATTATACAACTAATCCTTTTGAGGTCCGGTTAGGAAAATATATAGACCTACACGTTGCCGATGATGTAGTGGGAATCCATGCTTTAAGAAAAATTGCTTCCGAAGGGCCTAAACGTCATCAGTTAGGGTTAATTTTAGAGGGAGAAATAGCGAATCCATTAAAGTTTTCTTGGGAAGATATTAACTATATGGGTCAAAAAGTGGGACATATGACTAACTGTGTGTGGTCACCGCGCATGAGTGCTAATATAGGTTATGGCCTACTTTCAGTAAATGTTAACCCAGGAGATTCAGTGGAAATTGAAAGAGATGGAACTTTTGTAAAAGCTAGAGTTGTTGACCTACCATTTATCTAAGATCATTACGTTGATCATCTAGCTTTCATTTCTTCCTTGGATTAACTAAGTTTAAATTTATAGAATTTTCTACCTTCAAAACACATAAGTCTATAAATAGGGAATATTAGAAATGGTTGTCTTTGTGACAGTTGGATCAGGCCTTTTTGGTGCTGGCATAGCTTGGGCATTAGGATTAGCTGCACCTTTTTTGACTGGACCAGCACTTGCCGTTGCTTTTGTGTCATTAATGGGCGTTAAGTGTCATATCCCACTTTACTTTAGAAACACAGTTTTTTTAATTATTGGTATTGTTTTGGGATCTGGGGTGACACCTGATATTCTCAGGGAAGCTTTGACTTGGCCTATAAGTATTATATTAACTTGCGTGTCAGTAAGCCTTATTATGCTATGCTCAGTTATTGTATTAGAGTGTTACTTTCAAATGGACAGGACGACTTCAATACTAGCATCGAGCCCAGGACATTTAAGTTTTATCTTATCTTTAGGGTCTGAGATAACAGAAAATATTTCTAACATTGCAGTGATTCAGTCTATCAGAGTGTTTATCTTAACATTAGCTGTTCCGATAATTTTATCATTGTCTGCAGATGGCGAGCTAACGGTGAACCAGATTATAGTTTTAAAAATTTCCTTAACACACTTTTTTTATATAGCAGCCCCTGCAGTTTTTGGTGCATTCTTAATGAGTTACTTGAAATTACCTGCGGCATTTTTATTAAGTGGACTATTACTTTCCTCTATTGGTCACGGCTTAGGAGTAACACCTGGAGAGTTACCTAAGCCCATATCTTTATTTTGTTTTATTGTTCTTGGATCATTAATTGGGTCTAGGTTTAGTGGAGTTAGTTTTGCCTTATTAAGGAGTTTAGCACTAAGTGGCTTTTTAATAACCTTAATTGGATTAGTTATTTCAATAATAATTTCTTTTTTAATTCACTTATTAACCGGCATTAATTTTCTTTACATCATCATTGCTTTAGCTCCTGGTGGGTTTGAAACTATGGTGGCAATGTCCGCATTTGTTGGAGCGGATCCAGCATATGTAGCAATTCACCACATTGCTCGAATATTTTTTTTAAGCGCATTAGTTCCTATAGCTCTAACGCTTAAATTAAGCCGTTAGAGTTTTTAGCCCATCCTCTATTGCGGTTAAAATTTGATCGGTTTCATCTTTAGTGATTATTAACGGAGGGGACAGTAAAATGTTGTGTCCACCTATCCTAACCATTGCACCAGACTCAAAAACTTTAGCTGAGAGCTTAGCCATGTTATTCGCACCCATAGGTGTTTTATCCTGCTGATTTGAAACTAGTTCTATGCCAGCCATCAGTCCATGACCGCCTCTTACATCACCTACTACTGAGTATTTACTTTTTAGAGCTTTTAACCCTTCAAATAATTGTTGGCCTCGTATTTTTGCACTATTTTGGATTTGTAGTCTTTGGCTCTCCCTTATGCAGGCAAGAGCTGCAGCTGCACCCACAGGATGTGCCGAATAAGTGTAACCGTGACCTATACTTCCCAGCACTGGGTCACCTTGCTCAAATACTTGCGCCACGTTTTCAGAGATCATACATGCACCAAAAGGAAAATAAGCAGAAGTTATACCCTTAGCCATCGTCATCATATCAGGTTTCACTCCCCAGTGACGAGAACCACACCAGTCACCAATTCTTCCAAAGCCTGTGATTACTTCATCAGCAATCATTAGTATTCCATATTTTGTACAAACATCACGCATTTTTTTCATGAATGATTTATGTGGGACTATCACACCACCAGCTCCTTGGATTGGTTCCATTATAAAAGCTGCTATGGTTTCTGGACCTTGAAACTCTATCTCATCAACTGCTGCTGCTACGCAAAGATCGGCCAGGCGCTCGGGGTCAGTTTCATTAAAAGGATTACGGTAGGTATAAGGGCTTGGAATATGAAAACATCCAGAAAGTAGTGGTTCATAATTAGTTCGAAATCTACTATTCCCATTTACGGATGCTCCACCGAAGTGAGTTCCATGGTATCCCTTTTTTAAAGATAAGAACTTCGTTCGACCATGAGCCCCATTTATTTTATGATATTGGCGAGCTAATCGTAGAGCTGTTTCTACAGAGTCAGAACCTCCTGAAGTAAAAAAAGCCCTTCCCATATTCTCCTCACTAAACATTTCGCATAGTTCATAGCTGAGTTCGATCGCCGGTTCATTAGTAGTGCCGCCAAATGCAGAGTAATATGGCAATTGATCCATTTGCTGAATAATTGCTTTTTTGATAGGTTCACATGAGTAACCCACGTTTACACACCATAGACCACCTACACCGTCCACCACTGTATTCCCATCATAGTCCGTTATTGTTGAGCCTTGAGCCTTTGAGATAATGTTAGGAGGGTTTTCTATTGATGTTCCGGGATGTGCCATCGGGTGCCATAAATGACGTGCATTATTTTCTTGCAAAAAATTAGAGTCTTTCATTTTTAAATCCCCTCAGGTTATAAATTCTAAGTATTAAAATCAGTTTTTTTTTTAATATTTGCAAGTTCTAAATTAGAATACGCTTTGCACTTATTAAATTAATATAACAAAATTAGCATTTACTCTTGTTTGGAGTCGTTTGGCAGATTAAATGCTGTGTTATGAAGAGATGGATCCCGTTCTTAAAATCTAATCCCACCGTATCTATTGTGCGGGTTGTCGGAGTGATAGCAACTGGTGGAAGAGGATCAAACATCAATGAAGAGACTTTATCGCCATTATTAGAGAAAGCATTCGTTAAAGGTAACCCAAAAGCAGTTGCTCTTCTTATAAATTGCCCAGGGGGGTCACCTGTCCAGTCATCACTGATAGGATCAAAAATTAAATATCTTTCTAAAAAGCATAAAATACCAGTTTATGCTTTTGTAGAAGATGTCGCTGCGTCCGGAGGATATTGGATTGCCTGCTGTGCTGATGAAATTTTTGTTGATGATAGTTCGATATTAGGCTCTATTGGAGTAATATCTGCCTCCTTTGGCTTCAATCAACTCATGGAGAGACAAGGTGTCGAACGTAGAGTTCATACTTCTGGTAAAGATAAATCAATGTTAGATCCGTTTAGGCCTGAGCGCCCAAGTGATATAAAGAGATTAAAAGCTCTACAGGGACAAATTCATCAAACATTTATTGATCATGTCACGGCTTGTAGGGGGTCTAAGCTTTCTGATGAAAAAGACTTGTTTACAGGAGAAATTTGGATTGGGAAAAGTGCGATTGATGTTGGTTTAGTAGATGGTATTGGGCATCTTAAACCTATTCTAGAAGAAAAATTTGGAAAGAAATTAAAAGTAAATATGTTTGGCCCTAAGAGGTCTATTTTTCAGAAATTTGGAGCAAAGCTGTTAGCCAATAATATCGAACAACTTAATAATGAAGCTCTTTGGGCTCGGTTTGGTTTGTAGATGATCCTAAAAATTGTTTCTTTATTTTTGATTGGAATGATAGTTTTGGCTATGTTTGGGAAATTAAGAGTACCTAAGCTGGGTTATAAGACAGCAAAGCGGTGTACTAAATGTGGTACTTATAGAATTGGGAAAAGCCCTTGCCCGTGCGAAAAGATATTGTAATTGCTTTATAGCTTTCTTGTTGCCGGCTTTGGGTTAGTAGTTTTGCTTTTATCTGGAGATTTTCTTCTCAGGGGCGCTATTAGTGTTTCAAATAAATTAGGTATTTCTAAATTAATTATTGGTCTTACGGTTGTCGCGTTTGGGACTTCTGCCCCTGAATTATTAATTTCTATAAGGGCGGTTCTCGATGGGGTTTCAGGTCTTGCAATAGGTAATGTCGTTGGCTCTAATATAGCTAATATACTACTTGTCATTGGCTTGCCAGCTAGTGTTGCTGGGTTGCCCTTGGTAGGCACAGAAACTCAAAAGCCGTACTTAATTATGATAGCATCCAGTATTTTATTCATATCTGTTAGTTTTTTTGGTGTTATTAATTTAACGTCTGGTTTAATTTTATTTTTTGGGTTTGTTTTTGTTTTTACTTACACTGTAGTCACAGCAAGTAAAAAAACACTCACTCCAAGTATGAATATTGATGAAACTCGACATGACCCTAATACAAAAACAATTATAGCAATTTTTTTGATTTTATTAGGTTTAGTTGGCCTTCCATTAGGAACAAATTTATTTGTTGATAGTGCTATAGCAATATCACAGGGTTTTGGAGTTTCAGAAGCGCTAATTGGTTTGACGTTAGTTGCTGTTGGCACATCACTACCAGAGCTCGCAACTATGATAGTGGCTACTTTTCGACGTGAGACAGATTTAGCTATAGGGAATATTATAGGTTCTAATGTTTTTAATCTATTAGCTATCATGGGAATTTCGAGTTTTTTTGGTAATATTAACGTCCCTACCGAATTTTTGAAGTTTGACTTGTGGTGTATGCTTTTCTCTTCTCTTTTGTTAGCGCCAGTGGTATTTGGATGGTTTGGGATTAGTCGAGTAGGGGGCGTGTTTTTGATTTTAATATATGCGGTATATTTAAGCTTTGTTGTTAGTGTGTAAATGGTAAAAGGTAATGCTATAATCACGGGAGCTGCTGACAGATTAGGTAAGGCAATGGCGTTACACTTAGCAGATTTAGGATATAATGTTGTAGTGCATTACATGTCATCTTCTAAAGAAGCTGAAGAAGTAGTTTCATTAATTAAGAGTAAAGGTCAAAAAGCAGTTTCTATACAGGCAGACCTTTTGAAGCCTAGGATTGTAGAAGAGTTAATTCCTAAAGCTGTAGAGGCGATAGGGGGAAACTTAAATGTATTAATCAATAATGCTTCAATATTTGAATACGATAATTTGAATACTTCTACATTAGAAAGCTGGCAAAGGCATATTGGCTCTAATCTTCAAGCACCCTTTTTTTTAACACAGGCATTTTCACGACAGGCTCCTGATATTAGTATAGATGAAAATAACGAACCAGTCTCTCATGCTGTAGTCATAAATATGGTTGATCAACGTGTTAGAAAACCCAATCCTGAATTTATGACGTATACTATTGCTAAAATGGGTCTTTGGGCTTTCACTCAGACAGCCGCACAAGCCTTAGCACCAAAAGTCCGCGTTAATGCTATTGGTCCGGGCCCAACATTGAAAGCAGCGAAGCAGTCTCAGGAAAATTTCTTAGAACAGCGTAGTAAGGTAATATTAGAACGTGGCTCAAACGTTAAAGATATAGTTAAGGCAATGGAGTATATTATTAATGCCCCAGCCGTCACAGGACAACTTTTTTGTGTTGACGGTGGCCAACATCTAAATTGGCAAACATCAGATAAATTAGATGTATAATTTTAAATTTTTTTAATTATTTATTACTTGTCCACCAATCTAGTATTAACAGTTGTTCTTAAATAAAAATATAATGTTTTCAGTGACTTGTAAGTTTAATAAAAATTTATGTAATAAAATCAATTACTTACTATAGATTAAAAAAAGTAATAAAATTCAGTACCTTACAAGAAAATAAAGGAGAATTTACTATGAAACTAATTAATCCCCAAACTTATCCACAGTGATAGTGGACAGTTTCTTAAATTGTAGTTACTTTAAAGTTGTTCTCAGAAAATTGATGTTATTTAGGTAACTTATGACCAACGTATCAAAGCTCAATGAAGTCGTTAGCCAGAGTGTTCGAAACGGTAATGCGTGTATTCATGCCTACGTCAAGACGCTAGATAGTAGTCCTGGTGTATATCGGATGTTAGATAAAGATGATCGAGTTTTATATGTAGGAAAAGCTAAACACCTTAAGAATCGCGTTTCCAGCTATTCTCGACCGTCAGGGCATTCAGATCGTATATTGCGTATGATTTCACAAACGCAGTCAATGTTGTTTTTGACTACTGAGACAGAGATTGAAGCCTTACTACTTGAGCAGAGTTTAATTAAAAATTTAAAACCAAAATACAATGTATTATTACGGGATGACAAAAGTTTTGCTAGTATTCATTTGGACAAAAGCCATAGTTTCCCGCAAGTAAAAAAACACAGAGGCACTGAAAAAGGTATAGGTACTTTTTTTGGTCCTTTTGCAAATGCCGGATCTATAGACAAGACATTAAATCAGCTGCAGAAGGCATTTTTATTACGTAATTGCTCAGACTCTACTTTTGAAGCAAGAACACGACCATGTTTAATGTATCAGATCAAACGCTGTAGTGCTCCTTGTGTAGGTAATATCTCAAAAGAATTATACAGTGATTTAATTTCAAAGGCAGAGCAATTTCTCTCAGGAAAGAGTAAGGAAATGCAAACGGATCTTGTAGATCAAATGAATTTGGCATCGAGTTTGATGGAGTTTGAAAAAGCTGCAGGTTTAAGGGATCGAATACAAATTTTGAAAGAAGTTCAAAGCCAAAAATCTTCTAATTTGGGCGGAATTCAAGAGGCAGACATAATTGCTCTACATGTGGAGAAGGGTCGCGCTTGTGTGCAAGTGTTTTTTATCAGGGCCTTTCAGAACTGGGGAAATAAAGATTACTTTCCCGAAACTGGAGTTGGAGCAGATTCAGAAGAAATAATGAGAACATTTCTTGGGCAATTTTATTCAAATAAGATACCTCCATCCAACATTTTTTTAAGTAACGAAATACAAGATCGTGATCTAATTTCCCTGGTGTTATCCAAAAAGGCTGGAGTTAAGGTGAATTTAATAGTACCCCGTCGTGGAAAAAAAATGGATATTGTTAAGGGTGCGATGCGAAACGCACGCGAGAGTTTAGCCAGAAAATTGGCTAACACGGAAACGCAAAAGAAATTAATATCTGGGTTAACTAAAACTTTGCACCTTGGCTCTAACCCAACCAGAATCGAAGTTTACGATAACTCTCATTTCCAAGGTAATGCTGCTGTGGGGTGTATGATTGTTGCTGGAGAGGAAGGTTTTTTAAAAAAGGAATATAGAAAATTTAATATTAAGAGTAAGCATATAAAACTAGGTGATGATTTTGCGATGATGCGAGAGATGTTATCTCGACGGTTCGAGCGGTTAAAAAAAGAAGACAAAGATCGAATTGAAAAAAAATGGCCAGATCTAGTAATAATAGATGGTGGAGTTGGCCACTTATCAGTTGTATCAAAAGTTATGAAAGAGCTACAACTTGAGGACATACCTTTACTCGGTGTTTCAAAAGGGCCGGACAGGAATGCTGGAAAGGAGGAGTTTCATAGTTTAGAACGTGGAACCTTTGCTATGAAAAGTAATGATCCAGTACTATATTATGTGCAACGCTTAAGGGACGAAGCTCACAGATTTGCAATCGGCACACACCGCGCTAAGCGATCTAAAAATCAATTTAAAAGTCAATTAGACGAAATAGCTGGGATAGGGGGTAAAAGAAAAAAAGCTCTTCTGGAAAGTTTTGGGTCTGTTAAAGCTATTAGCCAATCCACACAATTAGATATAGAAGCTGTTGATGGAATTTCTAATCTTCTTGCTCAAAGCATATATGAGTTCTTCCATGATAGTGAATGAGGAGATATACTAGTTTTATGATTTGGAATTTTCCTAATATATTAACTGTGATGCGTTTAATAGCGGCGCCTAGTATTGTTGTGATGTTTTTATATTTTTCGCGGCCTATGGCTGATTGGTTGGCACTATTTTTATTTCTAATAGCGGCAATATCAGACTGGTTTGATGGTTATTTGGCCCGCTTATGGAAGCAAGAAAGTAAATTTGGACAAATGCTTGATCCAATAGCAGATAAAGCAATGGTGATAATCGCTTTATTAGTTATTACTGGGTTTTCTGGTATGAACCCATGGATATTACTACCTTCGACAATTATTCTATTTAGAGAGGTATTCGTATCAGGGTTACGAGAGTTTTTGGGGAATTCAGCAAGCCTCTTACAGGTAACTAAACTGGCAAAATGGAAGACGGCTTTTCAAATGATTGCGATAGCTACACTATTTACTCAAGGCATCTTCCAGCATTACCTAGATCTGGAACTGTGGGGTATGGATAAAAGTGCCTTAACTTTGGCTATTTCAAATGCATCGGCTGAAACAGTTGGGTCAACTTGGATATATTGGGAAGCTTATGCACTTTGGATACTTGGTGTATTATTTCTCTGGTTGGCGAGTTTGTTAACTCTTGTATCTGGGATAGATTATTTTAGAAAATCAATACCATACCTTAAAGATAATAATTTATGAGGGTTCAGGTTTTGTATTTTTCATGGGTAAGAGAGAAAGTTGGTTTACCAAAAGAAACAATAGATACCGAGGCAAAAACTGTAGCAGATCTAATTTTGGAGTTATGTCTTAAAGATGAGCGTTACAAGTTAGCTTTTTCTAGCTTAGATGTTATTAGGGTTGCTTTGGATCAAGAGCTGGCAGATCTAAGTTCCCCTATGGAGGCTGTTAAGGAAGTAGCTTTTTTTCCTCCTATGACTGGGGGTTAATAATGAAGATTGTGGTTCAATTAGAGGCTTTCAACCCCGGGGAGCAACTCGATAACTTTAGAGACCAATTAAAGTCCTCAGGAGCACTTGTTAGTTTTTCTGGTATGGTTAGGGACATCCCTGGTGGTTTAGCCAAAATAAAGATTGAACATTATCCAGGCATGACAGAAAAAGCTATAAATAAAATTTGTAATGAGGCATGCCTACGCTGGGAACTAGAAGATATAATGGTAATCCACCGTTTTGGTAATTTAAAAAAAGGTGAACTTATTATGATGATTGCGACAGCGGCAAATCATCGTACCAATGCTTTCGAAGCTGCAGAATTTTTAATGGATTATTTAAAGTCGCGAGCACCATTTTGGAAAAAAGAAATCGGTTTTGAAAAAGCGAACTGGGTAAGTTCAAAAGATGCTGATGAAAAAGCATTAAATCGATGGAAAACCCCTTAACGATTATTTGTAGTTTTAACCCCGCCCTTTCTTAGGCTTCAATTGGTTTTTAGTAGGAGTTTTTTGCGAAGGTTTCAATTTTTGAATATTTACTTTCTCTCTCTCTAAGAGATTTTTCAACTGATGCTTGTAAACAAGCCAAGATACTAGATAGCCTAACGTGAAGGTGGCTAAAAGTATAAAAGTAATAGTAATAGTTAAACTAGTCTTGTCCAATGGTAGCGTCACTTTCTTTAATATCAATTGAAATATTATTGTTATCTATAGCTTTGAATTCAATTCTTCGATTAATCTCTCGACCTTGCTCTGTTTCATTATCTGCTATTGGGTGAACTTCACCGTACCCCTTGGGGGTTAAGTTTCTCACTAGAATGCGTCGTGTCAAAAGAGCTGTTTTAACTGCTTCAGCACGAAGTTGACTTAGATCGAGGTTCATTTTTTCAGTACCTTGGCTGTCAGTGTGTCCGCCAATTTCTATTTTAATATCTTCACATTTTTTCAGTATAGTTGCTATTTTTTTTATTGCTACTCTGGAGGACCCTTTAATTTCTGCTGAAGCAGGTTCAAA
>CAJIZW010000033.1 GCA_905181985.1 uncultured Paracoccaceae bacterium
TCAATTACACTTCTTCTTAAAAGTTTTGGTGACTGAAATACCATAGATTGCCGTCCTCTAGTAGCTACTCCAACTGGTAGTTTTCCATAGAGTATAGTTCCATTCTTAGGTTTCGATAAACCATGTAGACAACGTACAAACAGGCTTTTGCCAGCACCGTTTGGTCCCATTATTACTGTGATACCACGAGCCGTAAGCTCACAAGTAAGATTATTTAGTAATATTTTTTTATCAATTTCCAGTGATAGGTTCTTAACTTTAATAGGAAACATATGATCTGTTGATGCAATACTAGACATGCGAATAACGTTTTGAAAAACTTTTAATCCACATTACTAAAAGGCTTATGCACAGTGATATTATTAGTAAAATAATTCCAAGCCCAAGTGCTAAGGTTAAGTTTCCTTTAGAAGTTTCTAAGGCAATAGCAGTAGTCATAACTCTAGTTAAATGATCAATATTGCCACCAACAATTATTACTGCTCCAACTTCTGATATGGCTCGCCCAAACCCTGCTAGAATGACGGTAAGCAGCGAGTATCGAGAGTCATAAATGTATGCAAACACTGCCTGCATTGGCTTTGCATTTAAAGATAAGAAAAGATCGCGATAATCTTCGTGTAACTCCTCGATAATTTGGTTTGAAAGAGCTGTAATTATCGGTGCAATTAGGATTACCTGTGCAATAATCATAGCTGTTGGTGAGTATAAAATACCTAACCAACCTAAAGGTCCAGAACGAGAGAGGTACAAATAAACAATTAATCCAACTAATACAGGTGGGAGTCCCATAAGGGAATTAATAACTGCTAACAGAGTTTTGCGAAAATAAAACCTTTTAATTGCTAGAACTGTTCCTAATGGAATCCCAATAAAGCATGCGATAGTTAATGAAGAAAGGGATACCATTATAGAAAGTGATAGTACTTCTATTAAGTTTTTATCTAAGCTAACAATTAGCTGAAATGATTCTAAAAAAGAATCTAAAAAAATCTTCGTATCTCCTTTTTAAGCTATCTGGTAAATCAATTATATCCTAAGATAACCCTAATCAAGCAAAATTCAAATGACTTCAAAAACGCTCTCGTTATTAAATGGATTTTAAATTAAATTCCTAAACTGGAGTAAGGGATAAATTTAACTAGATCTCCATGATCAACTTTCGTGAGCCCGCTTGGTAGATCAACTAAACCATTAGCCCAAGAGAGGCCACTTATTCTCCCTGACCCTTCTGACTTAAATATATTAACTAAATTGTCTTGGGTTAAGTTTGCTCTTAGAAGTTCTTGTCTCCCTGGTTTTTTTTGTTTTGTAAAATTTGCAGGAACCCAAAATGTGTGTGGTTCTACCCAACCTGCTCCTGAAAGACAGTATAATGCTGGTCTGGCAAAAATAACAGAGCATACAAATGCTGCAACGGGGTTTCCAGGAAGACCAAAAACAGGTGTCCCCTTAAAAATACCCATAGCTATAGGTCTACCCGGTTTTATGGCAACCCGCCAACTGGAAATTGACCCGTAGTTATTTAAAATTTTTGAAATATAATCTTCTTGCCCCGCAGACGCACCCCCAGAGGTTATAATCACGTCAACTTTCTTGGATGCAGAGTTCATTTTGTTTAAAAGTGTTTTCTCATTGTCATCAGCATGACCCAAATCAATTACTTTGAACCCCCATTTTTTTATCATTGTGGATAGCATCGGTTTGTTTGCATCAAATATTTGATGAGGTAGGGGTTTAGATTGAGAGTTGTAAATTATCTCGTTTCCAGTTGAAAGTATTCCCACTTTAAGTTTTTTGTAGACAGAAATTGAAAAAATACCGACAGAATTAAGCAGACCAATTTCTGTTGAACGGATAGGTGTTCCTAAATCAATAAGTTTATTACCTTTTAGTATATCTTCACCTTTGAGCCTTGTATTAGATCCAAGCTTTATTGGTCCGTTAAACGCAACTGTGTTGTCATCAGAATTGGTGTCTTCTGAAAGAATTACTGTATCTACCCCTGATGGCAATATTGCCCCGGTCAATATTTTTATGGCTGAACCTAATTTAACTTTACCTTCATACGGAAGCCCTGCCGCCGCGATACCTATCGTTAGAGGTAAAATTTGTGGACCTGACTTAATACATGAGTGCGCAAACCCAAAGCCATCTACTGCCGAGTTGGACTTAGGGGGACTAGATCTTGTTGCAGTGGGAGATATTGCTAAAATTCTACCTGCTGCAACATTTGTTGGGATTTTTTCTATTTCGGTAATTCGGTGGAGAGATTTCTTAAGTCTGTCTAGCGCTTCATCCACTGGTATCCAGGTAACACCACGAGGGAGAGCAAAACAGTCATTAGTAAGTTTTGGTGGTTTAAGTGACAAATGCCCTACAACCTCACTTCTTCAGATATAAAGTCAGCAATCATTCCAGTATCGTTCAAATCGAAGATGGGGATCTCAAGACCAGGTATCGGAGAATCTGAGGCTACCCCTTTGATGGATGAGTTAGTTAAAGCGAGCAAAGGTTTACTTATGACAAGGCGAAAAGTTTCAATTTTTGGATGAGGATCATTTTTATATCCCTCAATTAGGGTTAACTGAACTGGTTCAAGGGAGCGAATTATGCTTTTTAGGTCGGCCTCTGGAGCGTCACGTAATTCGGTCATTACAGCCCAACGGTGTTTTGATGACAAAACTACCTGATGCGCACCAGCCTCTCTATGTCTATGGCTGTCGCGGCCGGGCTGATCAATATCTGTATCATGGTGAGCATGTTTAATCGTTGAGACTGTAACTCCTCTAATAACAAACTCTTTGACAAGACGTTCGATCAAACCAGTTTTTCCTGTATTTTTACCGCCGGTCACTCCATAGATTTTCATTTATAGTTTTCCAGTACGGCTTTTGCAGTATTTAAGTCTGCAGGCGTGTTAATATTAAAGAACGGATCTAATTTTTTATTATCATCAAATAGCGCTTCTCCAGCATTATGCTTTTCAGTCCATATTACTATTTTTCGTAATCCATTTACTATGTGCGTGCGAAGATTTTTTCTTAGATGACACGGCCATATACCAAAAGTTGGGTGTCTTTGAATATTATTATTTTTATCTTGTGTTGTTGCAATAGCTAAGCCGTTATGGTTTTTTGCTACAGTCAGAAATAATGAAATCAAATTTTTAGGAAAAAAAGGTGTATCGGCTGCTACAGTAACTATATGAGAATAACCTTTTTGGTCAGCATATTCTAACCCTGCTAAAACACCTGCTAAAGGGCCCAAAAAGCCTGGCAATGGATCTGATACTATTGGTGTATTAAATTCACTATATTTTGTAAGATTATTATTGGCGTTTATCACAAGCCTATTTACTTGTGGTTTAAGTCTTTCAATACTGTACTCGATAAGAGATTTATTATTTAATTTTATTAATCCTTTTTCTTCACCACCCATGCGCGTCCCTTTTCCGCCGGCCAAAATGACACCTAAGATTTTACTTTTATCAATCATTACCAGCCTTCCGGTTATCCTTAGGGTTTTCATCTGAGATAACTTTTGGATCAGCGTCCCTTACTAGTCTCTTTTCTCCGGATAAGCATATAAATCTACGACCGCGGAGCCTCCCGATCAAAGTCATCCCAAGCTTGTTCGCTATCTCTACACCCCATGCTGTAAATCCAGAGCGTGATATCAATGTTGGGATCCCCATTAGAGCTGATTTAATAATCATCTCAGAGGTTAAACGTCCTGTAGTATA
>CAJIZW010000034.1 GCA_905181985.1 uncultured Paracoccaceae bacterium
TCTAAATGCTGAGTTGACAGCACAATTGATGAAATCCCCTGAGGTTTTCCATCGAGATAACGTACAGTCAGCTGAGATTTAGCATCTGGACCCAATGTCGGTTCAGTTCCATTTTTTCTGACCTCCGCCAGGCGACGTAAAATTGCGTGTGAATAATGTATTGGTGCAGGCATTAAATCTGGCGTCTCATCAATAGCATATCCAAACATTAAGCCTTGATCTCCAGCACCCTCATCCTTTTCATTTGAAGCGTTTACTCCTTGGGCTATATGAGCTGATTGTTCGTGAAGTAAATTTGTAACTTCAACTTTTTCCCAATGAAATTTTTCCTGTTCGTACCCAATATCTTTAATACAACCTCTAACGATATTCTCTATTTGCCCCATATGATCTTTGAGCTTTTCTTTATCACTTAAACCAACCTCACCCCCTACAATAACTCTGTTTGTAGTTGCGAAAGTTTCTGCAGCAACTCTAGCTTCAGGTTCAGCTTCAATAAAAGCGTCTAAAACAGCATCAGATATTCTATCGCATAATTTGTCAGGGTGTCCCTCGGAAACTGATTCCGAAGTAAAAAGATATTCTTGTTCTTTCATAAAGCGCTCCAATGTTAAAAATAAAGATCACGTCAGGTAGCCGTTGAGATCTTACTAGGCCAAACTCTTAAATAAATTAGACGCTTAGGTCAATAATTAATACACTCTTTTTCGTAAAACACTTAGTGTAAAAATACTAAAAGAAAGAAAAATTATCATTGGCCAGTCTGCAAATTTAGCATAAATTGTTTTACTCCTAGGGCTTGGAATATTTGCATCAATATATGTCGCCTCATTCAAGCTTGTTTTCACAACAACTTCTCCTCTAGAATTTAAAACAGCTGAAATTCCTGTATTAGCAACACGTATTAAAGGTAAACCCTGTTCAATCGCTCTCAACTTCGCTTGAGCTAGATGCTGAAAAGGTCCCGAAAAGTTTCCAAACCAGGCATCATTTGTAATCTGAAGGATTAATCTAGCACGATTTTTTGACCTTACGTTTCTAGGAAAAATTAACTCATAACAGATTAAAGGAATAACACTGCCAATTTTTGGGATCTCTAGGAGTCGTTCACCCGTTCCAGCTACATAACCAGCCCCGTCTCTAGTAGCTAAACCCCTTACTCCCCAAGTACTTAACATCTCTCCAAAAGGAATGTATTCTCCAAAGGGCACAAGGTGTTTTTTGTGGTATGTTGTTAACAGACGACCTTCGGGCCCTACTAAAGCCAAAGCATTGCGAATACCCCCTTCGACCCGATCATTCGCGCCTATTATAACCGGGACACCTGAAGCTGCTATAGATATGTTCTTTAAGCTCTCTTTGGACTCTCTTAAAAGGAATGGGACTGAAGTTTCTGGCCATACAATTAAATCCAATGGTTCGGTTGAAGGCTTCTTAGTGAAGTTTAATTGCCTTTGCCAAAACACAGGTACCATTTCTGTATCCCATTTTAAATTTTGGGGGGCATTAGGTTGAATCAACCGAACGATTTTTCCTGTAGGAGGAGCGTCTGGTATTTGAAGAATTAAATAGCCGTAACCCCATGAGCCCACTAATAAAAAACTGGGTAAAATAATTCTAATAACCTTGTAGGGTTTTAAAACTAATGGAAGGCCTGCAATTAAAAGCGTTATCATTGTTAATCCATGTGGACCAACAACAGCACTTAGTTGCGATATGGGATGGTCACTCCAGACATACCCAATAAGTGACCAGGGAAACCCGGAGAATACTTTAGTCCTTATGAGTTCTGCGGTTGTTAACAAAACTATTAAGGGTAAAACACTATCACCTCGATACCTTAGCGATACGGATAGTCCATAAGCTAGCAACCAAAATAATGACAACCCAGATGACATCGCAAGCAAGGCAAAGGGCGCCACCCAAACCTGACTTGAGCCCTCCAGCAGAAACGGTTCTGTAATCCAAAACAGTGAAATAGTAAAATAACCGAGCCCTGTAAAGAAGCCAACTGAGCTAGCCGATTTGAAACTCATACACTTTTGAGCAAGGAGAAAGGAAAGAAAGAATGCGCAAAGAGTGATCAACCAGATTGACCATGGGGCCTGACCCAAAGCAGCCAGACAACCCAAACCGAATGCTAAGCCTTCATTGATATATCTTCTATATTTCAATTTATTTCAAAACTTTTTTGTAAGAAGTAATTTTAGTTATTCTACCTTCGGCATTATAACTCTAATTCGTTTTATACGCCTGGGATCTGCATCTAAGATTATAAATTCTGCACCAGAAGGATGTTTTACGATTTCATACCTTGCTGGTACTCTACCTATCAACACAAACACTAAACCACCCAATGTATCAATTTCGTCATCCATTTCATCGTCAGATAACCTTAGCCCAATTTCTTCCTCAAACTCTTCTAAAGGTGCTCTAGCTTGAACAACGTAATGCCCTGGCTTTTCAAGCTTCCACAAATCCACCTCTTCGATATCATGTTCATCCTCAATCTCTCCTACCACCTGTTCAATCAAATCTTCGATTGTCACAAGACCATCAACACCACCATACTCGTCTATCACCAATGCTAAATGTTTTCTCTCCGCTTGCATTTTTGATAATAAAACACCGATTGTCATTGAAGGGGGTACAAACAAAACTGGTCTAACCATCTCTTTTATATTAAATTCTTTTGATGCCCCATTGAACCCGTATCTTAAAGACAAGTCCTTTAAATGTAATAAACCAACGGGATTATCCAAAGTATCTTTAAACACAGGTAACCTTGTTAAGCCACTATCTCTGAAAACTTTTACTACTTCATTTAAACTTACATCAACTGGTATAGAAACAATTTCTGCACGAGGTATTGCCACATCCTCAACATGCTTTAAACTTAAGTTTCGAACATCTAGATTAGATAACGGAACTTCCACACCAGGAATAACTTCATCATTCTTAGAAAAGACTCTAAATCTTCGAAAAACTTTATAGAGTAGCTCCACTATAGGACTAGATTGTTTGCGTTGATTATTTGTCTGACTGGCATGCGCGCTATGCGCTGCGGTCGACGAACCCTCTTTATTATCGCTCATTTTTCCTTTTCCAAAAGTAATGATTAATATGATATTCTTATTTGTATGGGTCTTCAATACCTAGTTTTTTTAGTATATTGATCTCCAGGCCTTCCATTAATACTGCATCTTTCTCCAAAATATGGTCAAAGCCAAGTAGATGCATAGTACCATGGACAGCTAAATGTGTTATATGATCAGAGGGCAGTCGACCAATAAGCTTTGCCTCTTCAATACAAAAATTATAAGCAAATGCTAGATCCCCTAATTCATTTTCCTGGTTTTCTAAAAATTTTGGTTTTATAGGTAGTATTCCCGGTTTTGGAGCTGACCTTTCCTCTGCAGGCCAGCTAAGCACATTAGTTACCTCTCCTTTATTTCGAAACGCTGAATTTAATGTAGCAATCCGCTTGTCACCACACCCCAATACACTGATCTGAAAGCGGTTATCAATTTCTAATTGCTCTAAAGTTGCGGAGCACGCTCTTTTCATTAACTTTGTAAAACTCAGACTGACCCAGCCTTGATCTTCAATAGAAACTTCAACCTTTGCCATTTACTTCTTCATATGCTTCTATGATTTTAGCTACCAGACTGTGTCGGACAACATCTTTGGATGTAAAGTAGCTGAAAGCAACATCTTTCAGTTTTTTCAAAAGCTCTTCTGCCTCCCATAATCCAGATTTTGTTCCCCGCGGAAGATCAATTTGCGTCCGATCACCAGTAACTACCATTCTAGAACCTTGACCAAGTCGCGTTAAAAACATTTTCATTTGCATTGTTGTCGCATTTTGGGCTTCATCTAAAACTACAAATGCGTTGGTTAAAGTTCTGCCTCGCATGAATGCAAGCGGCGCTATTTCTATTTTCTTGTCTTCTATTAACCTAGAGGTTTGTTTTGTGGGAACAAAATCGTTTAAAGCATCATAAAGTGGTTGCATAAATGGATCTACTTTATCCTTCATATCTCCAGGCAAAAAACCTAATCGTTCTCCAGCTTCCACTGCTGGCCTACTTAGTATAATTTTATCCACCTTTCCTGCCATAAGCATATTAATTCCGGCAGCTACCGCTAAATACGTTTTTCCTGTTCCCGCAGGGCCAATACCGAATACCAAATCATTTTCAAACAAGGCCTTTACATAATTCTTTTGCGCCTGCGTACGAGGGACAACTAATTTTTTTCGTGTCTTAATTCCTAAACCACTTTCTCCAATCAGTTTTGTCCCATTATTGTCTTCTAATGTTTTTAATCCATTACTATTAAGAGTTCGCAACTCTGCCTCAATATCAAGCGAGTCTAAGCCTTTTTTTTCTTCCAAACGCAAATAAAAACCTTTTAGAACTCGAGCAGCCTCTTCCTTGGCGTCCCCCACAACAAAAAGTTGATTACCTTTCCTAACAATATCAACTGATAGGGCTAATTCAATTTGAGATATATTTCGATCAAATTCTCCACATAAATCTATAAGTAATCTGTTGCTCGAAAATTCAATGGTAAGTTGATCACCAACCTTACCATTTTTTAATTGCTTCAAAGAATTAGTCTTCAATTATCACTCCTTATTTTTGGTTCAAAAGCTTCAGGCTCGCGATCAAAATAAGCAAACCTTTCCTTCTTTGTCTAGAAAGTAAAAAAGATTTTATCTCACATGTATCTAAAATCAAGACAGGTAATTCAAATTAGTAACTCTCCAGAAAGAGAGTTCGTTAGACTTTCAACAACTCTTACTGGTTTAACTGTTCCAATGAACTCGATCGGAGCTGTTACATGCACTGCATGTAAATACTCAGATTTTCCTATAAGTTGTCCCTCTTTTCGACCAGGTTTTTCAAATAAGACAGAGAGTGTTTTTCCAACCATACTACTTTGAACTTCTTTTTGCTGGAAAGTTAATAGAGCTTGTAACTTATGCAACCTCTCAACTGCAATTTCTTTAGGAACCGCGTCTTTTTCAGCAGCAGGTGTTCCAGGCCGTGCAGAGTACCTAAAAGAGTATGCCTGCCCAAACTTAACCTCACGCACTAAATCAAGTGTCTCTTGAAAATCTAAATCAGTTTCTCCAGGAAAGCCTACTATGAAATCCCCAGACAAAAGAATGTCCGCCCTAACAGAGCGAAGAGATTTAATAATCTCTTTATAACTTCTCGATGTATGTTTTCGGTTCATTGCTTTTAATATTCGATCAGATCCTGATTGAACCGGCAAATGAAGATAAGGCATTAATTTTTCATAAATTCCAAAAGAATTTATTAACTCTTCATCCATATCATTAGGGTGCGAAGTGGTGAATCTAATGCGCAATAAATCGCTAATGTTCGACAATTCTTCAATTAAGCGGGTTAGACTCCACCTCTGACCCTCAAATTCTCCATGATAAGCGTTAACATTTTGACCTAACAGAGTAATCTCTCTTACACCTCTACTGACAAGTTCTTTTGCCTCTTTTACTACTCTAGTTGGATCTCTACTAACCTCGACCCCACGGGTGTAAGGCACAACACAGAATGAACAAAATTTGTCGCAACCCTCTTGTACTGTCAAGAAAGCTGAGGGGCCACGCTTAGACAAAGGCCGTTTTGGTAAATGTAAAAACTTATCTTCAACAGGAAAGTCAGTGTCCAAAGCTTTTTTATTTTTATGAACCTCATCTATTAATGAAGGTAACCTATGGTATGCCTGTGGGCCAACTACTAGGTCAACAATTGGTTGCCTATTTATTATCTCTTGGCCTTCTGCTTGCGCCACGCAACCCGCTACACCAATCTTTAGGTTTGGATTTTCGTTCTTTAAAGTTTTTAAACGCCCTAGCTCTGAGTAAACCTTTTCTGCAGCCTTTTCACGTATATGGCATGTATTAAGCAATATCATATCTGCCTGGTGAATATTATCAGTTTGAGTGTAACCTTTACCCTGAAAACTTTCGATCATCCGCTCACTATCGTAAACATTCATTTGGCAACCGTATGTCTTAACAAAGACTTTTTTTGTATCTACCATTTAAAACCTTAAATCATCTAATTAGGAGCATTTAACCTAGATCTGCATCTCTTGCAATTGTTCGAGTTTTTAAGTTCCTAATTTTCGAATTTTATCACTTTTAAGATTGACCTAACCCATTTTGATTGAGTAAGGAGGAAATTACTATATTAGCATATTTCTGGTTTTAAAATTCATAAAGGACATTTTATGAGACTATCAAATTGCCATAATTTTAAAGACTTTCGAAAGTTAGCAAAAAAGAGATTACCTGCTCCTATTTTCCACTACATTGATGGAGCAGCAGATGATGAGATAACCTATAAAAGAAATACCTCAGCATATGACGATGTAGACTTAATACCAAATGTATTAGCTGGTGTTGAAAATGTGGATCTTTCAACAACTATTTTTGGAAAAAAAATTGATATGCCACTTTTTTGTGCTCCTACCGCTGTCCAACGGTTGTTTCATCATGACGGCGAGCGTGCTGTTGCAAAAGCGGCTGAAAAATATGGGACTATGTTTGGTGTGTCGTCTTTAGGCACAGTAAGCGTTGAGGAAATAGGTGCGCTAATAAACACTCCAAAAATGTTTCAATTTTATTTTCATAAAGATCGTGGGCTAAATGATAATATGATCGAGAGGGCTAAAGAAGCAAATTTCGATGTCCTAGCACTTACAGTAGACACTATTACCGGGGGTAATCGTGAGCGTGACCTTAGAACTGGCTTCAGTATACCTCCTAAACTCACTCCTGCAAGCATGCTGAGCTTTATTCTTAAACCACAATGGGGTATAAATTTTTTAACTAAATCAAAATTTGAATTACCACATCTGCAGGATTACGTTGCCGCCGGGACTAATGCGACGACATCAATAGGGTCATATTTTTCTAATATGTTAGACCAATCAATGAACTGGAATGATGCTGAAAAACTATGCTCACAATGGGGTGGGCATTTTGCATTAAAAGGCATTATGAGTGTTGAGGATGCAAAAAGGGCTGTCGACATCGGCTGTACTGGAATTATGGTATCTAACCATGGTGGTCGCCAACTAGATGGTTCCCGAGCACCTTTTGACCAGTTAGCTGAAATCGTTGACGCAGTTGGTGATAAAATTGATGTGATTTGTGAAGGAGGTATTCAGCGAGGCACTCATGTTTTAAAGGCATTGTCTATTGGAGCTAAAGCATGTTCTGGTGGAAGGTTATATCTTTATGCACTGGCCGCAGCAGGACAGGCAGGTGTAGAACGAGCTTTAGGTCAGTATCGGTCTGAACTTGAGCGTGATATGAAACTTATGGGATGTACCTCTGTAGATCAACTCAATCGATCTAACTTAAGATTTCGTTAATGTTAAGCAATCAAGGTTTTATAGCTTGTAAACAGGGTTGCTTTACTAAAGTACCCTGATCAGGCATTGTCTGAAACCAGTTAAACTTAAATTTTAAATAAAAGTATTATGGTAAAAAACTCTGCAGAAAAAAATGAACATGGCCTTTCTGCAACTTCAATAGTTGACAGCATTAAAAACCTATCAAAAAATAGTATACCACCCGTAGAGAAATGGAATCCTCCTTTTTGTGGAAACTTAGATATCCGTATAGCTCGGGATGGCACCTGGTTTTATCTCGGCACGCCGATTGGCAGGCCAGAACTTGTTAAGCTATTTTCATCTATCCTTAAAAAGGAAGGGGATCTGTACTTTCTGGTCACCCCTGTAGAAAAAGTGGGAATTATCGTAGAGGATGCACCTTTTGTCGCCGTTGATTTTAATAAACGAAATCAAGATGGGTCAAACGTTCTAATATTTGAGACCCAAGTAGGAGACAAAATTGTCGCCGGACCCTTAAACCCAATATGGGTCAGAATAAACCAAGAGACTAAAGAACCCTCTCCGTACATATTAGTTAGACAAAACTTAGAGGCCCTAATTGATCGAAAAAGTTTCTATCGTCTGGCTGATATAGGCACTCATACTGAGATAGAAAATCAAAACTGGTTTGGTGTTTGGTCAAGTAATAAGTTTTTTCCTCTTATTCTATCACATGAGTTAGAATAAAAATTAATGAGCGTCTGCCCAACTCTGTCCAACACCCGCCTCAACCGTTAATGGAACTGTCATCTTGACGGCAGGCTCGCCTGCCTTTTCCATAACGGACTTAACAATAGAAATTGTTTTATCGATTGCATCATCAGACACTTCAAAAATCAGCTCGTCATGGACCTGGAGTAACATCTTGGCGGGCAAATCCTTTATTGCATAAGGCATTCTGATCATCGCTCGACGTATTATATCTGCTGCCGTTCCCTGAATAGGTGCATTAATAGCAGCTCTCCACGCGAAACCTGAATGAGGTCCCTTAACATTAATATTAGGTGTATTTATTCTTCTACCAAATAAAGTCTGTACGTAGCCATGCTCCTTGGCAAACTCTTTAGTCTGATCCATATAAACCTTAATACCGGGGAACCTTTCAAAGTACCGGTCGATAAATGCTTGAGCTTTCGCACGTGGAATCCTAAGATTTCTTGCCAAACCAAAACCAGATATTCCATATATTACACCAAAGTTGATTGCTTTAGCTTGGCGCCTTATTGATGGATCCATACCTTCCAACGGAACATCAAACATCTCGGATGCTGTCAGTGCGTGAATATCAACACCACTTCTAAAAGCTTTTTTAAGTTCATCTATATCTGCAATTTCTGCCAAGATTCTTAACTCTATTTGACTGTAATCTAGGCTTACAAGTTTAAAGCCTGGTTCGGCAATAAATGCCTCTCTAATCTTTCGTCCTTCATCTGAACGTATTGGAATATTTTGTAAATTTGGGTCACTTGAAGAAAAACGACCAGTATTTGTACCAGAAATTAAATAGGAAGTATGAACTCTTCCAGTGTCTTTATTTATGTGCTCTTGAAGCGCATCAGTATAAGTTGATTTCAATTTTGCTAATTGACGCCAATCCAAAACAAGCCCGGGCAAAGCATGTTCGGTAGAAAGATCTTCCAAAATATCAGCCCCAGTACTGTAAGCTCCGGCTTTGCCTTTTGTTCCACCTGCGAATTTCATTTTTTCAAAAAGAATTTCACCAAGTTGTTTTGGCGAACCAAGGTTAAATGCCTCACCCGCTAACTCGTGAATTTCATATTCTAAACTAGCCATTTTTTGAGCAAAGGAGTTTGACATCCTACTCAAAATATCTCGATCAACTTTTACCCCGGTTAACTCCATATTAGCCAAGATCGGAACTAATGGTCTTTCTAAGTTTTCATAAACATTTGTGACACGTTTTTTGTGAAGTTCAGACTTGAATAAACACCAGAGTCTCATTGTTATATCAGCATCTTCTGCCGCGTATTGAACTGCCTCAGGTATCTTCACTCGATCAAAAGTAATTGCTGCCTTTCCAGATCCTAAAAGTGATTTAATTGGGACCGGTTTATAATTTAGGTATCGTTCACTTAAACTGTCCATTGAGTGATTATGCAGTCCAGCATTTAATGAATAGCTTAATAGCATTGTGTCATCAATTGGAGAAATATTAATACCAAGCAATAACAAAATTTTTGCATCGTATTTCATATTTTGACCTATTTTAAGAATACTTTCATCTTCGAGAACAGGCCTTAGTAAACTTAGTGTAGTTTCAAAATCAAGCTGACCACTAACTAACACCTCTGCTCCAAATAGATCATTATTATTTTCTCTATGAGACAAAGGGATGTAACATGCGTGGCCAGCTTTAATACATAATGATATCCCAACCAAATCAGCCATCATTTCATTTAAAGAGGTAGTTTCAGTGTCAATTGCTACGTAACCAACCTCATAGATACTGGATATCCAATTATTTAAAGCTTCTACCTCAGTTACCTGTTCATATAAGACTTCGTTAAAATTATTTAACCCTATATGTTCTGATAAAAGTTCAGAATGGTTTTCTTCACCCTTGGGTTCTGTAATATTAAACTTTGTAGCTATTCTATTTGTTAATGTACGAAACTCCATTTCATGAAGAAATTTTATAAGCTTTTCTGGATCAGGATCTCGAACTTCCAGGTCATCTATCGTGAAGTCAATAGGCGTAGAGATATCTAACTCAACTAAACGCTTAGATAGTTTAATTTGTTCTACAAAATTAATAAGAGCTTCACGTCGTTTTGGTTGCTTAATCTCTCCTGCACGCTCTAATAGAGCTTCTAAGTCACCAAACTCATTAATTAATAGTGCTGCAGTCTTTATACCAATCCCAGGGGCTCCAGGAACATTATCAGTAGAGTCCCCAGCTAGAGCTTGTACGTCTATTACTCTCTCTGGAAAAACTCCAAATTTCTCAAAAACTCCATCTCTATCAATAATCTTATTTTTCATGGCATCAAACATCTCAACACCATCTCCTACCAACTGCATTAGATCTTTGTCACTGGATATAATAGTGCATTTCCCTCCTAGGGATCGTGCTTGAGTAGCTAAGGTAGCTATAATATCATCAGCTTCATATCCAGCCATTTCTTCACAAGCTATATTAAAAGCTGCAGTGGCAAGTCGAGTTAAGGGCATCTGAGGTCTTAAATCTTCAGGCATTGCCTCACGGTTAGCCTTGTATTTATCATAAATATCATTTCGAAAAGTGTGGCTTCCCTTATCAAAGATTACAGCAATATGTGTTGGAGCATTCGCCCCAGTATTACCTTCAATATACCTTTGAAGCATATTACAGAATCCACTTACCGCCCCTATCGGAAGCCCGTCAGACTTCCGTGTCAATGGTGGTAGAGCATGATAAGCACGAAAAATAAAAGCTGATCCGTCAATTAAATGAAGATGATGACCTTTACCAAAACCCATCCTTAAATCTTTTGTTCAAAAGATTTATGAATTAATCTCTTGTCGCAATATGGGCATTCCACCCAACCTTTTTCTTGTGTAATCTGAAACCATACTCTTGGATGCCCTAAAGCACCGTCACCACCATCACAAAGAACACGGTATTTATCTACAATTTCTGTTTCTGGTGGATCGGTTGCCATTTTAAATCCTTTATTTAACTTGTAACATTGTAAGATTATCTTAATTACGTTTTAGGAAGTGGACCTATTCAACATTCTACCCAAAGGTTGTCCTGCAAGAATATGCAAATGATAGTGCGGTACTTCCTGGACTCCAAATCTACCAGAATTAGAAATTAAACGATACCCATTGCCTCCATTGCCAGGTGATAATCGCAATGATACGCAAATTTCGGCAACGGCTTTATTAAAATCAATGATTTCATTATCAGATGCCTCCGTAACAAAATGATCAAAGCACACGTAAGGTCCTCTTGGAATTACTAAAATATGTTCAGGAACTTGAGGAGATACATCTCTAAAAGCCAAACTAAATTCAGTACTTAAAACAGTAGAATTTGGTATCTCATTTCGTAAGATTTTTGCAAAAATATTTTGATCATCATACTCGTAAACCACCTGAAAACCTTTTCACAACTATTTCTACAATTAAACTTAACAAACTTATCTAAAGTAAGGCAATATCAAATTAATGCCTCAGACTCAAAGAGTTTAATCAATCCATCTTTTGGGCGTGCTCCAAATTGAGTCACCATATTAGATCCTGCAATACAGCCCATTCGGCCAGAGGTTTTAATATCGTATCCATTTACCATTCCCCACAAGAACCCAGCTGCAAATAAATCTCCTGCACCGGTTGTGTCGATAATTTTTACGGACTTTGCATGAACATGAATTAACTCTCCTTTGTTAATTATATAAGCGCCATTTTCCCCATCCGTACAAGCTACAGTCTCCACTTCTTTAGACGAAAGATTAAGTGCCTCAAATAAGTCCTCACACATATAAAGTGCTAACAACTCAGCTCTATTACAAAAAAGTAAATCCACACTTTCTGTAATTACCTTATTAAAAGCATCTTTGTGTCTTTGCACACAAAATGGATCAGATAAAGTCAGTGATACTTTTCCATTATTTTCTTTACAAGCTGCAATAGCTTTTGAAAAAGCTTCATGACTTTCTGGTCCATCAAAACGATAGCCTTCTAGATAAATCCATTCACAATTCATCATTTTTTTTGAATCAATATCGTTAGGGCTTAGGAACTCGGTGACTCCCAAATATGTGTTCAATGTGCGTTCACCGTCAGGCGTAATTAACACAACACAGCGGCCTGTATCCTGCGGATGCTCCATGGGAGCAAAAGGGGTGCTATAATCAACTCCAAGAGAATTCATATCAGCAGCAAAAACCTTACCCAGCTTATCATTTTTAATTTTACCCACATAGGCCGTTTTAACTCCAGCTTCTGCGATGCTAGCAATCGTATTCGCCGCAGATCCTCCTCCGACCTCTTTTGATGGTTTTATTAAGGAGCAAAGGTGAACCCCTCGATCCCTATCAGTAAGCTGCATAACACCCTTATTAATTTGATTTTCTATCAAGAAACTCTCATCAACCTCAGCCAACACATCGACCATAGCGTTACCTACTCCAATAACCTGATAAGGTTTTTTCATATTTACTCTCCTCAAAATTCGCGTTGGCAACAAAGGCGTCACTCACTTTTAATACGACATCAAATTCATAATTTCTTTGTTAAGTCGTACAAACAGTTTCTCTAAAATATTGATTATATTGTTGTCGTACATATGCATGTATTTAACTATATAAACAAGGTTACAACAAAAAATTTCTTAGATTTTTTGAGTAGTTTATTCTAAAAGAATTTAAAAATATAAGGGTACTTAGCTAATCCACCCTACCTGGGGAACCACCCAAGAAATCGTTGCCATTCTGATAATTACAAGGATCTTCTTGCATCTCTAAGTGCAGGCCGGATCCTGTATAAGGATTTTCTCTCGCAACTTTTTCATCAAAATTAATGCCTAACCCCGGACTTTCAGGAGGCACAATAAAGCCATTTTCTACTTTTATAGAACCACTTATAAGTTTTTTGTGAAATGGCGTCTCTATTGTTTCAGCAATCAAGAGATTTGGTATGGAGGTTGCTAAATGAATATTTGCTGCCCACTCCACAGGACCAGCGTATAAATGTGGTGCCATTTCTGCATTAAAAATCTCAGCTAACCCTGCCACTTTTTTCATTTCCCAAATTCCACCAGCTCGACCTAATGCTGGTTGTAAAATTTTTATCCCTCCAGTTCGAAGCAGTGCTCCAAACTCCGCTTTAGTGGTTAACCGTTCTCCAGCTGCAATTGGAATACTAGTGGCTTTAGCTACTTCTGAAAATTCAAGAAAGTTATCTGGGGGTATAGGCTCTTCAAACCATAATGGTGAATAAGGCTCCAAAGCCTTCGCAAGCCTAATGGCCCCAGATGTAGTGAATTGACCATGGGTCCCAAAAAGTAAATCTGCTCTATCACCGATCGCCTCCCTAATAGCCTTACAGAAAGCTACAGACAAAGAGATATCTGTCATAGCTGGCTGATGACCACCTCGCAATGTATACGGGCCAGCTGGATCAAATTTAACCGCCGTATATCCATTATTGACGGCTTCTAAAGCTGCTTCTGCGGCTAAATCTGGAGATGTCCAAAATTTATATAGATCATGGTGCGGTAAGGGGTAAAGATAGGTATACGCTCTAATACGGTGGTTCATCTTACCACCTAAAAGAGCGTAGACTGGTCGGTTTCTGGATTTACCCAAAATATCCCAACATGCAATCTCCAAGCCTGAAAAAGCCCCCATTACGGTCAGATCAGGCCTTTGGGTAAAGCCTGAAGAGTAAGCCCTTCTAAACATTAACTCTATATTTTCAGGATTTTCATTTAACATGTGACGTTCAAAAACATCTTTGATAACTGAGGTCATTACCTGAGGAGAAACACTAGAGGCGTACACCTCGCCATATCCAACAACACCACAA
This sequence comes from uncultured Paracoccaceae bacterium, assembly GCA_905181985.1. GTDB lineage: Bacteria > Pseudomonadota > Alphaproteobacteria > Rhodobacterales > Rhodobacteraceae. The sequence goes on from CAJIZW010000034.1 coordinate 13,969, forward strand.
GCGGTAATTAATTTTGTAAAAATCCAATATCTACCACCCCAACCTGGAGCTGGTGGTGCAACAATAAAAACTTCAAGGTCTTTTAATTTCATTAGCATTTCTCCATTGGTAAAGGTATAAAAATACTCGTTTTAAAAAATTATTACATTTCGCCTTGCAGAGCCCGTTTTTGTATCTTCTATAGCTTCGTTAATCTGTTCGATAGACCACTTTCCTGAAACAAGTTCGTCTAACTTTAACCGCCCTTGATGATAAAGATCAATAATCCAGGGGATATCTCTTTTTAAAACGATATCACCCATTTTTGAACCCTTCATACCTTGAGATAAGGCTCCCAAAATCACCAACTCATATTCAGCTTTTTGACCAGAATGAGGCATTCCAACAATGTAAATATTACCACCAGGGCTAAGGTATCGAGCTGCACTCTCATAAGCACTAATCGACCCCACTGTTACAAAGACTGAAGTTGCCATTTCACCATTTGTTATTTCACGTATAGCCTTCCAAGGTTTTTCTTGATTAGCCAATAAAACATCCGTCGCACCAAACTCTTTAGCCACCTCCAATTTGTCTTTAACAATATCCATAGCAATAATTCGTCTAGCTCCCGAAATTTTTGCTGCCTGTATTGTGTTGAGCCCTACTCCCCCTGCACCAACCACTACTACATTATCGCCTGGCCGAGTTTTTGCAGTATTTACTACCGCACCTATCCCAGTAATTACGCCACAGGAAAGCAAACAAGCAGCTTCGCTTGGTATTGATTCAGAAATTTTTACGATTTGGCTCTGGTCAACAACAGCTTTTTCAGCGAAAGCACCGCACGCCAACCCATGCTCCAACTGACTGCCATCTAGCATCGCAATAGGCCCATTAGCACGATCATACGGTTCACTACATTGTGTAGGGACCCCAGTAGAGCAAGGAATACAATCTCCACAAGCTCGAATTAAAGTTAACAGGACTCTATCATTAAGCTCATAACCGCAGGTTCCAGGCCCGAGTTTAGAAATTTTTCCTACAGCTTCATGACCATATACGGCAGGTAAAGTACCACCCCAACCTCCATCAATGCATGAGATGTCTGAGTAGCATACAGCACAAGCCTCTAAAGTTACTTCAATCTCGCCATCTTTTGGATCACGTAAAATAATATTTTCAATTGAAAGTGGTTCCCCAAATTCTTTACAAACAGCAGCTTTGATAATGCCCATTTTTTTAATCCTTTTTATTAATAGAACAATTGCCTTCCACTCCTTAACATGCAACTAAATTTTAACAATGACTTTAGTATTAACTAAATAAGACAGTTAAAACCTTTGGAGATCAAGATGAGAACTCAAGTTGCTATAATAGGTGGGGGGCCTTCTGGCTTACTTCTATCTCATCTTTTAGATCAAGCAGGTATAGCTTCTGTAATTTTAGAAAAGAAGAGTCGCAGCCACGTATTAAGTAGAGTTAGAGCCGGTGTCCTAGAATGGGGTACAGTGGAAATGCTCCGAAAAGCTGGTTTAGGCAAACGAATGGATCAGGAAGGGTTTATTCATAAGGGAACCTACCTTTCATCACAAAATAAGGGCTTTAGAGTAGATTTTCAAAAATTAATCAAAAATAAAGTGATGGTATACGGACAGACAGAAGTGACAGCGGACCTTTATGCTGCCAGCGATAAAAATAGCAGAGCAATCATTCATGATGTGGAAAATATAACAATCCATAATGTCCAAACTGAATCTGGACACTTAATTTATCACAAGGGAGGAACTGAATACAGAATTGATTGGGATTTCTTGGCGGGCTGTGATGGTTTTCATGGGGTCAGTCGCAAATCCATTCCAATTAATATTCTTAAAGAATATGAACGGGTATACCCCTTTGGCTGGCTAGGAGTCCTATCTGAAACCCCACCAGTTAGCGATGAACTCATCTACGCCAATCACCCTCGTGGCTTTGCCCTATGTTCAATGCGAAATAAAAACCTTAGTCGCTACTACATTCAAACTCCCGTTAGCGATTCTTTAGATAAATGGGACGACAAAACATTTTGGGACGAGTTAAAAAAGAGAATACCGGAGGAAGCGGCAGACAATCTTGTTACTGGTAAATCAGTTGAGAAATCAATTGCCCCCCTCAGGTCATTTGTAGCAAACCCTATGAAATGGGGACGCCTATTTCTCGTTGGTGATGCCGCCCACATTGTTCCACCAACTGGCGCAAAAGGCCTAAATCTCGCTGTATCCGATGTACATTACTTATTCGAGGCACTTAAACTTTATTATCTAGAAAAATCAACGGACGGTATTAACAAATACTCAGACAAAGCATCTGAGCGGGTTTGGAAAGCAGTACGTTTTTCTTGGTGGATGACTACCCAGCTTCATCGATTTCCAAATCAAACAAAGTTTGATCAAAAAATTCAAGAATCCGAACTAAAGTATTTAGAGGAATCTAACGCTGCACAGGCTGTCTTTGCCGAAAACTACGTTGGCCTGCCATATTGAGAGAATTATGCCCTATATTAAAAAAAATGATATAAGTATAAATTATCTGGACGAAGGTGATCCAAACGGTTTTCCAATAATATTTTCAAACTCTCTTGGAACAAACCTTCATCTTTGGGACGATATAATACCATATTTAAATCCCAAATTCAGGTTAGTACGGTATGATAAACGAGGGCACGGAAACTCTAGCTCACCAAAACCACCATACCATATGGATTGTTTAGTCTCTGATGTAGAGTTCTTAATAGACTATTTGAATATAGAAGAATGCGTTTTTGTCGGACTATCTATTGGTGGAATGATTGCACAAGGGCTGGCAGCTAGGCGACCTAATCTAATAAAAGCCTTAGTGCTATCGAATACAGCCAGCAAAATCGGTACAAAAGACCTCTGGGAGGATCGTATTAAAGCAGTAGAGGCAAATGGGCTCTCTACTATGGTTACCCCCGTAATGGAACGATGGTTCTCTAAAAGTTTCTTTAAAAGTCACAAGATAGATAGATGGAGAAATATGTTTCTAGATACGCCTCCGAATGGCTATATAGGATGTTGTACTGCAATATCTACTACTGACTTTTATGAACAAACCTCAACTTTAATGATGCCAACTCTGGTAATTGCTGGTAGCGAGGATGGGTCAACTCCGCCAGACTTAGTTAAAGAAACACAAAATCTAATCAAAGAGAGTGAGTTTTATTTAATAAAAGGGGCAGGCCACCTGCCATGTGCGGAAAAACCTAAAGAGTATGCACAAAAATTAAACGACTTTATAAATAATAACATCTAAATAAATAACTAATAAAAAATTCTCTAAACAACTTTAAAAGGTATATTTCCTAGAAAGAGTTACCATACTTTTGTAATGCTGACCTAAAGAGGCCCTCATCTACATTTCCACCTGATGCTATAACAATTACATCGCCATCATCTATATCTTTTTTTCTAAAGATCGCTGATGCTAACGCAACAGCACCTCCAGGCTCTAGAACTATCTTTAGACGGGAATATGCAATAGCCATAGTTTTTAAACAATCTTCATCCGACACGACTAACCCAGCGCTACAATATTTTTTCATTATTGGAAATGTTAAGTCACCTGGTTGAGGAGTGACAATTGCATCGCATATAGAGCCTGATCCATCCTTGTTTTTTATAATTTTTCCAGCAGCTAAAGACTTTGTTACATCATCAAAGCCAACTGGTTCCACAGGCCTTACCAAAATATTTGGTGCATAATGCGCAATTGCAATAGCTACACCAGAAGTTAGTCCACCACCACCACAGCAAACTAACAAATTCTTAGCATCTACATCTAATTCTTTCGCCTGTTCAATAATTTCAAGACCAACTGTTCCCTGTCCAGCAATAACCTGGGGTTCATCGTAAGGCTTAATCAGTGTTAATCCACGATCTTTTGAAATTTTCTCTCCTATTTCTTCTCTACTCTCTTTAATTCTATCGTAAAGGACGATTTCAGCGCCCAAAGCTCTAGTGTTATCAATCTTCATTTTTGGTGCATCAGTAGGCATGATAATTAAAGCCGAAACTCCGTGATTTTTTGCTGCCAGTGCAACACCTTGGGCATGATTCCCACTAGAAAAAGCTAAAACACCATTTTTTCTTGTTGCTTCCTCCATAGCTGATACAGCTGACCAAGCTCCTCTAAACTTAAAGGATCCTGTATGTTGGAGCGTTTCTGCTTTTACAAACACTCTTCGACCAGCAAGCTCATCTATAAATGGTGAGGAAAGTAATGGTGTTACTCGTGCATGGCCTTTTAAACGTTTTTTTGCAGCCTCAATCATATCAATATTCATAGTATTTCTCCAACCTTATTGTACGACCAACGTAGCTATATCTGAAAGATCCTTCATTATGATTAAGTCGCCCGACGGCAATCGATCTATTGGATCATTAGATCGATTGACCCAACCCGTTTGGAAGCCAAAACTTGCTGCGGCGCACGCGTCCCAGCAATTGGACGATACGAATAGTACTTCTCCTATTTCACAGCCAAATCGTTTCTCAACTAATTCATAGACGCTGATATCAGGTTTAAATATACTAACATCTTCCACACTAATAATCTCGTTCAATAAATCAGATATTCCTGCAGATTGAACAGCTCCATCCAACATATCAGGAGATCCGTTTGACAGAATTCCTGTCAGAATATGATTACTTCTTAAGTCTGATAACATTTGGGAAACCTCAGGGTAAGACGTAAGGTTAAAGTAAAGTTTTAAAAGTTCTTCTCGAAGATCAGCATCATCGTTTAGATTATTAGCTTCTAATGCCCAATCCAAACCATCTTGGGTGATAGACCAGAAGTCTTTATGCTTATTCATAATCGTCCTTAACCAAGAATACTGTAACTGTTTATGCCTCCAGTCATTAGCCAATTTAACCCAGCAGTTTTTTAAGTTTTCTCTACCAGGTTGAAGTGCTAGCTCTCTCGCTGCCGACGCAACATCAAAAAGGGTTCCGTAAGCATCAAATACGCAAACTTTTATTGACATTAATTTACACCTTTCTTGTCAAATAATAACTTTTAAAGTTAAAAATTTAGTTAAATATTTTCACTTATTGGCATACCTAAAACATGATACCCACCGTCAACACGAATAATTTCTCCTGTTGTGTATAATCCCATTTCAGAAGCAAGATACACAGCTGTACCACCCACTGCATTTAGGGTCGCATTAGAGCGTAACGGTGCATTAGACTCGGTATGCCGAAATGTTTTTCTAGCACCGCCAATCGCGGCTCCTGCTAAGGTCTTCATCGGACCAGGGCTAATTGCATTTACTCTAATATTATTGGGGCCTAAATCATTGGCTAAGTATCTAACTGAGCTTTCAAGTGCCGCCTTAGCCGCCCCCATCACATTATAAAAAGGCGTTACTCGGTTTGAGCCCTGATAAGTCAATGTGAGCAATGTTCCTCCATTTGGCATCAATGGGACTGCTCGTCTAGCAATATCAATAAAAGAGAAACAAGATATCGAAAGGGAATTTATAAAGTTCTCTTTTGACGTATCAATAAATCTACCAGTCAACTCATTCTTGTCTGAGTAAGCAATAGCATGGACAATAAAGTCTAAACCACCCCATCTATCTCCAATTAGATCAAAGCATTTCTCCATTGAATCTGCATCAGAAACATCGACATCTACTAGTAGGTCAGAGCCTATGCTTTCTGCCAATGGCTTTACTCGCTTACCAAACGCCTCACCTTGATATGAAAATGCTAGCTCAGCTCCCTCAGAAGCCATAGCTGAAGCTATTCCCCAGGCAATTGACCTTTCATTTGCAACTCCCATTATCAAGCCACGCTTACCGTTCATTAAATCAGCCATGTTAACCTACTCATAAAATTTACTTAACAACATAGAGCCATTAGTTCCTCCAAAACCGAAAGAATTGGTCATAACAGTATCCAATTTAACATTCTCTACTAAATTAGTTGCAATTTCCGTTGCCATTAATGCGGGATCTAGGTTTTTTACGTTTATCGAAGGCGCTATAAAATCATTTTCTAACATCAACAAACAGTAAATAGCCTCAAGTGCTCCAGCAGCACCTTGAGCATGTCCCGTCATAGACTTTGTAGAAGATATTAATGGTACTGAGCCCTGGTTAAACACTCTTCTAACTGCTTCGACCTCACCAACATCTCCTACTGGAGTAGAAGTTCCATGTGCATTTATGTAGCTAATTAATCTTTCTGCCGGAAGTGTTTCTAGAGCCAGACGCATTGCTCTCTCTCCTCCTTCTCCAGATGGCGCCACCATATCATGGCCATCAGAGGTAGCAGCAAAACCAGTAATTTCTGCATATATCTTTGCACCTCGCGCCTTAGCATGCTCCAATTCTTCAAGAACTACTATACCTCCACCACCTGCTATTACAAACCCATCACGATCAGCATCAAAAGCTCTTGAAGCTTTATCTGGTGTATCATTATATTTTGAAGACATCGCCCCCATAGCATCAAAAAGACACGAAAGGGTCCAATCTAGCTCTTCTGCCCCACCAGCAAACATAACATCTTGTTTGCCCATTTGAATTTGTTCGGATGCTGCCCCTATGCAATGCAATGAAGTGGAGCACGCTGAAGTAATTGAGTAGTTTATTCCTTTTATTTGAAAGGCAGTTGCAAGATTGGCAGAAACTGTTGATGACATACACTTTGGTACCGCAAAAGGTCCTATTCGTTTAGTAGATCCCTTTTCTAATACTGTTTGGTGGGCTGCAAGTATTGAAGAAGTCGATGGCCCGCCAGAGCCGGCAATTAAACCTGTACGATAATTCACCACATCTTTTGACTCCAACCCGGCGTCCTGGATGGCCTGGCCCATCGCAATATGAGCATATGCTGCTCCAGGGCCCATAAACCTTAGGATTCTTTTATCTATTTTTTCTGATACATCAATCTTCAGATTTCCAGATACTTGACTGCGAAACCCTCTCTCAGACATCTCTTCTGAAAACCCTATACCAGATATCCCATTCTTAAGTGAATGAAGGACTTCCGAAGAAGAGTTACCAATTGGAGAAACAACCCCTAGACCAGTAATAACAACACGACGCATAGATATCTCCTAATTTAGTCAGAAAATAAACCGACCTTCATATTTTCGGCAGTATAAATTTCCTGTCCGTCTGCGAGCATTCGGCCATTAGCGATGGCCATCTTTAATCTTCGATCTATCACCCTTGTAAAGTCAACATGATAGGTAACAATTTTTGTTTTGGGGGTAACCATTCCAGTAAACTTCACTTCACCCACACCTAAAGCTCTGCCTCGACCTACCATTCCTCTCCATCCTAGGTTAAAACCAGTCAACTGCCAGAGGGCATCTAACCCTAAACAACCTGGCATAACTGGGTCACCCGGAAAGTGGCACTTAAAAAACCAAAGAGACGGATCAATATCATATTCGGCAACCACATGCCCTTTATTATCAACTCCACGATCTGAGCTTATATCGACTACCCTATCCATCATTAACATTGGCGGCATTGGGAGCTGAGGATTTCCTGGACCGAATAACTCACCCGAAGCACACTTTAAAAGGCCTTCTTTATCAAAGCTCATAGGAAAATCTGACATTCTACTCCACCCTCTATATCTTTTTATTTTGATTTTATTATAGCCTGTAACACTTGCATCTAGCCTCGTGCAAGGGCTAGCAACACATTCCAAATAATCATTATTGTATATTTATATTAAGAAATATATATAACTATAGTAAGTATTATAGGATTTTTGGAATCTAGCTCGATGGACATGGCAACAGTAAAACAAGGAACTACTTGGCTCACAGATGCAGGCCTTAGACCCACACGTCAACGCTTAGCTCTTGCTAACTTACTAGTTGGTGATGGGCAGCACAGGCATGTTACTGCTGAGATACTGTATTCTGCAGTAAAAGAATCTGATGAGAGTGTGTCTTTAGCTACTATCTATAATACATTAAAAGTTTTTTCAGATGCAGGGTTAATTAGAGAAATACTAGTAGATGGTACTAAGTCGTATTTTGATACCAGAATCGATGATCACCCTCACTTTTATTGGGAAGATGAGAGCAAACTCACAGATGCCCCCAAAGACCAATTAGAAATTTCAAGCCTACCAAAGGCACCATTGGGAACTAAAGTTTCAAAGGTTGATGTTGTTATTAGATTAAGCAAAACTGAATTTTAAAAACTCTTTATATGCCATACGTAAATTAATAAAAAATAACTTCGTGAAGGCATAAGAACATGCAAATTTATAATCCATTTAAGAAATTTAACAGACCAAAGACCGTTTCTGGGGTTTTCAATGAAACTGAGGTAGAATTAGCAAACAGAAACTCTGGTATGCCTCTGGAAAGCTTAGAGTACGACATTACACCGATCGGCCAACATTACCTACTCACACATTTCGACATCCCACACATCAATAAAAATGAGCACATCCTTTCTTTTTCTGGTGACTTCTCGAATCCATATTCACTTAACTGTGATGAAATCAAATTACTCCCTGCAGAGACGATACCAGTAACTTTAGAGTGCGCCGGAAATGGTCGCACCGGTCTTGATCCAAGAAGTTTTTCAGCGCCTTGGAAGTACGGAGCAGTTGGGACTTCAGAATGGACAGGAACACTATTAAGACCTCTATTAAAAAAGGCTGGTCTAAAATCTGATGTTGTCGAGATATCATTTACAGGAGCTGATCGCGGTTATGACTCCGGCCACGAACATAATTTTGCTCGAAGCCTAACCTTGGCACAAGTCGAAGAGCTAGACGTGTTGCTTGTTTATCAAATGAACGGCATACCGTTACTCCCTCAGCACGGAGCTCCTTTGAGGATCATTGTTCCTGGCTGGTATGGAATGGCTAGTGTAAAATGGTTAACAGAAATCAAGGCACTTAAAAAACCGTTTGATGGGTATCAGCAAGTTGGAACATACCGGTTTCGTCAGAGTAAAGAAGAAGTCGGCGAACCCATAACAGAAATGCGGGTAAAATCCCTTATTAAGCCACCAGGTATACCAGACTGGACCTCTCGTAAAAGATTAGTTTCACCTGGTTTAATAACGTTGACAGGGCGAGCATGGTCAGGTGGAGGTAAAAAAATTACCAAGGTTGAAGTTTTAAGCAATAATAAATGGGTTGAAGCTAAGTTAATAAATCAGAATTCAAAATATTCATGGACGAAATGGATGCTAGATTGGTCCGCAAAGCCAGGTCACCATATTCTAAGCTGTAGAGCTACAGACGAAACAGGAGACACACAGCCGGTAGATCCTATATTTGATGTCGGTGGTTTCGCAAATAATTCTATCCAGAAAGTAGAAGTATTTGTTAATGATTATTAGTATTTAAAATTACCTTCACACAGATTTAATTAATCCACCATCACAGCGAATTTGACTTCCTGTTATGTAACTTGCAGATTTACTAGCCAAAAAAGTTGCAACAGCAGAGAATTCAGCCACAGTTCCATAGCGAGCCAATGGGATTGTAGCCATGGAAGTCTTTCGGACTGCTTCAACTGTTGAATTATTCCGTTTAGCTGCTGCTGCATCAATTTCACCAACACGTTCAGTATCAATTCTACCTGGCAATAACATATTAACAGTTATACCTTCCGCAGCTAAATCGTTAGATAGAGACTTAGACCAGCCAACTAATGAAGCTCTTACTAGGTTCGACAATGCTAAGTTAGCAATTGGTTGAATTAAACCAGAGGACCCTATTGTTATTATTCGACCCCATTTTTGTTCACGCATATGAGGTAATAACTTATCTGTAATTTGCACTACCCTGGTAACCATTGCCTCTAACTGACCCGGTAATGCGGCAATATCTACATCTACCATTTTTCCAGGAGGTGGCCCACCTGTGTTGTTAACTAATATATCCGCACCACCCAAAAACTTTAAAACTGCGTCATTAATAAGAGTGACTGATTCTGGTTCATTCAAATCTACTCTTACGTAATATGCTTTACCCCCATCACGGTTATTAATTCTCTCTATATTTTCTTTTAATCTATCCTCTGATCTACCAGTTAAAAGTACGTTAACACCTTCATCTGCCAATGCTTCCGCGATCCCCAGTCCAAGGCCCCTACTAGAAGACATTACTAACGCATTTTTTCCGTCTAATCCCATATCCATTGAAAGGTCCCTTTTTATTGAAAATTTTTATACCAGCTAACAGCCTGATAGCGTTGTTAGCTTCAACGCACAACAATACAATTTACTGTAAATAAAAGTTCAATCTTATTTTTTAAAAGTTAGAACTTACTAAAGTTGATTAAACTTCACATCCCGACCGGGCGCGGCCGCCAGCAATTCTTGAGTGTATGGATGTTGAGGGTTATTATAAACATCAGTTGTTTTTCCCTGTTCAACCACCTTACCATGTTGCATTACCACCACCCTGTCGCATACTTGTGCTGCAACACGTAAATCGTGAGTAATAAATAGCATTGCCATACCAAAACGCTGCCTAATATCAAGAAATAAATCTAAAACCTGTCTTTGAACAGATACATCCAGGGCGGATACTGCCTCATCGGCCACTATAAGTTTTGGCTCCATTACAACTGCCCGAGCTATACAAATACGCTGCCGTTGACCTCCAGAAAATTGGTGCGGAAACCTCCCCATTGCATCTGGAGAGATACCAACAATTTCTAAAACCTCACGTGCCTTAGCAACTGCCTCAGTCCTCCCCATACCAAAGTTCATTGGGCCCTCGATTAGGGACTGCTCAATCGTCCTTCTTGGATTTAAAGAGCGGTAGGGATCTTGGAAAACAATCTGAAATTCGCTTCTATGGGGTCTTAAAAGACCTCTAGAAAGAGTGGAAATATTCTTTCCATTAATCGTAATACTTCCTTCTGTGGGGTCTATTAGTCTTACTAGACATCTAGCTAATGTTGATTTTCCTGAACCAGATTCTCCAACGATTCCAACCAACTCTCCGCCATGGAGATCTAAGGAAACATCCTGAACAGCTTTTACCGTCCTGCCTTTACCAAAAATACCTAAACTTCCATAGGTTTTATGCACAGATGACATCTCAACAACTTTTGTATCTTGAACATTTTCCATAGATCTATCAGGCGGATCTAAAGACGGCACAGAGTTAATTAACATCTGAGTATAGGGGTGCTCGGGGGAGTGAAGGATTTTGTCTCGAGTTCCTTCCTCAACAACAAGACCATTTTGCATAACAACTACCCGATCAGCAATATCAGCTACCACACCAAAATCATGTGTAATAAATAGAACGCCCATTCCTTTAATTCTCTGAATTTCTTTTACCAGTGTTAAAACTTCAGCTTGTGTCGTCACATCCAAAGCAGTAGTTGGCTCGTCAGCTATTAAAAGATTTGGCTCAAGAACAAGTGCCATTGCAATCATAATTCGTTGACGTTGCCCTCCTGAAAGCTGATGAGGATAGGTATTAAATATTTTCGTTGGATCTGGTAATTTTACAGCATCCATCGCTTCCAGTATGATTTTTTTTCGTTCTTGTTCGTTATGCTTTGTATGAATAGTGAGAAGTTCTTCTATTTGCCTTCCAACCTTCATAACTGGGTTCAAGGCTGTCATAGGTTCCTGAAAAATCATCCCTATCCTGCTACCTCGAAACTTCCTCATTTCCGAGTTATCTTTAGTTAAAAGATCTTCACCTTCTAGTAAAATTTTTCCAGCTACAGGGGTCAATTCTTTACGGGGGATAAGTCCCATAATTGTAAATGCTGTCACAGATTTACCCGAACCAGACTCGCCAACAACACAAACGATTTCACCTTTATCAACGTGAAGACTAACATCCTCTATGGCGAACTCTCTGTCAGCTCCCTTTGGAAGTTTTACTGTTAGGTTTTCAATCTTTAAGACCATCTTATATAGCTTTCTTTACGGTGTTATTAGTCGTTTACATCTTCTTCGCAATTCGCGGATCTAACGTATCTCTCAGACCATCTCCTACAATATTAACTGACATAACTGTCACACCTAATGCGACGCCAGGAAAAAATATTATCCATGGACAGAGTTGGAAATAAGTTCTTCCCTCAGACATAATGTTACCCCAGCTAGGAATTTCTGGTGGAATGCCAGCTCCAAGAAAACCCAATATACTTTCAGTCAACATTGCGGACGCACACACATATGTGGCCTGAACAATTAAGGGAGCAATTGTATTCGGTAGGATGTGTCTAATCATAATACCAGGAAGTTTTGTTCCTGCAGCTATAGCTGCCTCTACATATGCTTCCTCTCTAACAGTAAGCACAACAGAGCGAACTAAACGAACTACCCTAGGTATTTCTGGGATAGTAATAGCTACAATCACTGTGAACAATGAAGCGCCAGTTAGAGAAATTAGTGCTATAGCAAGAAGAATACCAGGTATCGCCATGAGACCGTCCATAACCCTCATTATGATTGCGTCAAGAACCCTTATATAACCGGCTAAAAGACCCAACAATAACCCAAAACCTACTGCAACTATGGCAACAGCCACTCCGACTGAAAGTGATATTCTTCCACCCCAAATAGCTCTTGCAAATAAATCCCTACCCAGAGGGTCTGTTCCAAACCACATATCAGCACTGGGTGGTTTTATTCTTACCATAGGGTTTATTGAGGTTGGACTTTCTGTAAATATTGGTCCAATTAATGCTATCAAGGTTAAAACAGCTAAGATAACTAAACCTGTCATTAGCCCCTTGTTTCCAGATATTATTCTGAAGATACTCGGATCTTCTTTTAACGTAACTGTTGATGTGTCTGCCATTAGTATCTTATCCTTGGGTCTATAAGCGTATAGCTAAGATCAATTAGTAAATTGATGAAGATGTATATGAAACTAAAGAATAGAATTAAGCCTTGGATCACACCATAATCGCGAGACAGAACTGCATCCAGAACCAAACGTCCAAGCCCTGGTATGTTATAAACACTTTCTGTTACAACCACCCCACCAATCATTAGAGCAATACTTATACCAAGAACCGTTACTATCGGAACTGCTGCATTTGGTAATGCATGCCTAAGTAAAATTTTGAATTCACTTTGACCCTTTGCGCGTGCAGTCCTAACATAATCCTCATTAAGAACCTCCACAACTGATGCTCGCGTCATCCGCGATATAAGAGCAATATAAATGACACTTAGAGTAACAGCGGGCATTGTTATGTGTTTCAAAAATAGTAAAAATCCGTCGTCAAAGGGACTTCGATATCCCTGAACCGGCAACCATCGTAATTCCATAGCAAAGATATAAACTAGGATATATCCAAGCACAAAAACTGGTATTGAGAACCCTGCAACTGAGAAAATCATAACAAATTTATCAACCCAACTCCCGGCTTTGTAAGCCGCTAGCGTACCTAACGGAATTGCCACAAAAACGGTAAGAAGTATCGTTGTCACCGCCAATAATAGGGTTGGCTCAAGCCTTTGCGATATTAGCTTTGTTACTTGCATATTAGAGTGATATGACTTTCCAAGATCACCAGACGCAAGTTGAACAAACCACTTCCCCATTTGAACAGGTATAGGATCTGCAAGCCCAAGCTTAATTCGAATTTCCTGAATATCCTCTGCTGTCGCGTAATCTCCCGCGATAACTGACGCTGGGTCTCCTGGACCTAAACGAATTATACAAAAAACAAATAATGCTACTACAACCATCACTGGGATTGTGGCAAGTATTCGCTTTATAACGTAAAACATTAGTTATCTCCGGTAATTATGAATGTTATTAAATTTCTAAATAGTTGATCGCCCAAGTATTAGGCGATCAACATTTTTTATAGAAGTCTTATTTAGAGATGTTCCAGAAGAACTGTACTGGAGACTTAATAAGACCTTTCACGTTGTTACGGTATGCAACAGGTGAAAAGAACTGACCTAAGTGACCAGAGAACGCGTTTGTCCAAGCTTGATTTTGAACGATAGACGATAGCTCTTGCTGCTCTGCCAAAGAACCTGCAACAAAGAATTTAGTCCGCGCAGCTTCAGATACTGGATCTGTTGGCCAACCGAACCAACCAGCGTCAGGATTTCCTGAAAACGCAATAGATGTTGGGTTCATAATGTCGGCACCAATCCACCAAGTGTGGAAAATATTCCATCCACCTTCAGATACTGGATCTCTTTTAGCTCTACGAGAAGTAAGTGTTGACCAATCCATAGCCTGTACTTCAACTGTGAATCCAGCTTCTCTAAGCTTTTGCGCTGTAACCAATGAGAAGTTCGAAAGAACTGGAATATCAGTTGGCTGCATGATTATTACTGGCGTACCATCATAACCTGCTGCTGTAAGCGCTGCTTTTGCTTTATCAGTGTCCGCAACCTGAATGATGTCATTTGCTATGTCAGATGCCATGGGCGTACCACATGGGAAGACTGAATAACAAGTTGACCAGTAGGCTTGATCACCAACTGCAGCTGCCAAGTAATCTTCTTGTTTAACAGCCATCAAAGCAGCACGTCTGATTTCAACATTATCAAATGGAGGTAGAACATGGTTAAATCTTAAGAAACCAATATTTCCAAGTGGATCATTAACCTCGACTGTTATATCAGGGTTAGCTGACATAAGTGGCGCAAGGTCATTTGCTGGAGACTCAAAAAAGTCAACTTCACCAGTTTGTAACGCATTCATAGCTGTCATTTGGTCTGGGAAGTATGTCCAGATAACTTTATCAACAAGTGCTAACTTACCTCCAGCGGCAGCTGAAGCTGGCTCACTACGTGGGTTATAACCGTCAAATTTTGTGTACTCAACTGTGCTACCAGGCACCCAATCATCTTTACTAAACATGAAAGGTCCAGATCCTGTGAAGTCTGTGATTTGCTCGAAAGCATCTGTCGCAGCAACTGAAGCTGGCATCATGAATGGAACATTAGACGAAATTTTACCAATTGATTCTAGTACTAGGCCGAATGGCTTAGCTAGCTCAAATGTAAATGTTTTATCATCTACAGCTGTCATGCTACCCATAGCTGTCATGAGAGCTTGTCCCATTCCATCTCGTTTACCCCAACGCGCTAATGAAGCTACACAGTCTGCTGCAGTAACTGCATCACCGTTGTGCCACATTAAACCATCACGCAAAGTGAACGACCAATTCATGCCATCGTCAGATTTAGTGTATGTATCAACCATTTGAGGTTGAACATTAAAGTCTGAGTCCATCGCAAATAGCGTGTCGTAGATTAGATAACCGTGATTTCGACTAATATAAGCAGTAGTCCAAATTGGGTCTAGATTTTTTAGATCTGCATGCGGAATCACTCTTAGTACGGATTCATGTCCGCCTGCTTGAGCAAATGAGAATACACTCATCCCCCCCATAAGTAAGGCTGTAAGACCACCAACGATCTGTCCCCTTACATTAGTAAGTATATTAAACATATTGTATTTCCCTTCATTCTAAATAAACCAGGCACATTAAACTAAGTCATCAATATGCTTCTCTGGAAGTGAATAGACCCCAATAAACAGTTTTTTTGACGCGGAATGTCAAGGGTTTAGAGTAAATTAATTAGAAAAATCTAAAATATATTTGATATATACTCAAATTAATTGAGAGGTTGACTAAAACAATCCATAACAAGAGAAAATGTTTGACAAATCTACCTTATATGATGAGAAAAAGGAGCCCCAAATACCTTAGGATAAAAAATTATGTCACTAAATTACCGAATCGGATTTGCTGGATTTCAGCATGAAACCAATACCTTTGCACCATTTTCTACCGAATTTAAAGATTTTGAAAACCCTGGAAACATGGTGCCATTCACAGTAGGCGATTCTATAAAAACAATATGCGCCGGACAAAATATTCCTATTAGCGGTTTCATGGAAGCCGGATCGGAGTTTGACCTAATTCCTCTATCTTATGCTTCTGCAGAGCCTGGAGGTTTAGTATCTCAAGACGCATTTGACAGAATTAGTGACTCTATTTTAACTGGCATAGCAAATGCTGGGAAACTCGACGGCCTGTATTTCGACCTTCATGGTGCAATGGTCACAGAAAAATATGACGATGGGGAAGAGGAGTTAATGAAACGTGTCAGAGAGGTGGTTGGTCCTGAGCTACCTATAGTGACAAGTCTCGATCTTCACGGAAACATAAGCCCAGGCTTTATAAATCTTGTAAATGCAACAACAATCTACAGGACGTACCCCCACGTAGATATGGCTGAAACCGGGAAAAGGGCGGCTATCTTACTAAAGACAATTTTAACCACAACAAAACCAATATTTAAAGTTTTTAGACAGGCAAGCTTTATACCTCCAGTTACATCTCAATCAACTATGAGAGAACCGGGTAGAACACTTTATGGTAAACTTGAGGCACTCAATGATAATCTA
>CAJIZW010000035.1 GCA_905181985.1 uncultured Paracoccaceae bacterium
GTATTAAGAAATTATGGAGGGGCTCCTTTATCACTTCCGTTACAGAGGGTCTCTGAAAAGGTTTGGGGAGATGAAGTACACGTTGAAGCTAATAGAAATTTATATCAAGAGAAATTAAACTTAGCGGATGAGATTTTTAAAAATATAGAAAACTATAAATCCCCTGAGGCTGGTTTTTTTCTATGGCTTAAGGTCAAAGATGGCGAAGAAAGTTCTAAAACGTTATGGACAGATTTTGGGGTCAAGATTTTACCAGGGAAGTATTTGGGACGTGAAAGCTTTGGTCAAAACCCTGGAGACAATTATGTAAGAGTTGCATTGGTTGCGCCTTTAGAGGAAATGAAGAGTGGGCTTATAAGAGTTAAAAACTGTTTTTATGAATAAAGGTTAAATTTAAAATATGGCATTTCAAGTAAATCAAAGAGAACCAGTTTTTGATAATAATATTAAATTAATTATTGATCGGCGTAGCCGAGAATTATTTGGTTTATTACTGATTGGTGTTAGCCTTTTTCTATTCATACTTCTACTGTCTTATAATGCTGAAGATTCAAGTTGGCTTTCGTCTAGCGGTAAAGGTCCCAAAAACATAATGGGGCAATTTGGGGCATCCACTGCTAGCCTACTCTTTATGATAGTTGGTTTGAGCTCGTGGATTATACCGAGTCTTTTGACGGTGTGGGGTATTAGGTTCTTATTACATATTGGTTCAAATAGAGCTTTGGGACGATTAGTGTTTTCTCCAATAGCGATAGCACTAATATGTATTTTTGCTTCCTCCAGCCCAACTCCCATTGAGTGGAGTAATCCATTTGGTCTTGGAGGACTTTTTGGTGATATGGTTTTAGGGAGTATTATTAATGTTTTTTCAATTAAGAGCGTAGTTGGTCTAAATTTATTAACGTTAACTTTATTTATACTTTCGGCAAGTACTACTTTTTTTGTGTTTGGGTTCAGCTTTTTTGAATTAAAAAAAACTGGAGGAATATTTTTTACTTTTCTATCGTTTATCTTTAAGGCTAGCTCAAAACTACTGTCTTTTACTGTTGGTTTTATAGCTCTATCAATCACCCGAACTAAGATTTTCAATCCGTCTACCAAAGAAGTAGCTGGTATTGATGAAAATATAGAACGTACTCACCGAGGGGCTTCCTTTGAAAAAACATATGCAGATATAATACCCAAAACACCGAAAGCGTCATCTAGATTAAAATCTACACTTTCACATATTTTTCTAAGAACTCCAGCCGGTAGTAGATTAAGTAAAATAGAACCTAAAATGTCAAATATGCGTAGTGAAGTTAAAGGTGATCGCCTAAGTTCAAAGATTTCATCAATTATAGAGAGTAGGAAAGAGGTACAAGAAAAGCCGAACCGGGAAGAAATGAAAGAAAGACTTGTAGCTGGTATTGATGATGAATCAGGGGAGATGATTTCTAATAAGAGTGATGACACCTTAATTTATAATCAAATTAATGAACCTTTTGATCCACTAAGGGAGAGGCTTTATAAATCCAGTGAGGGGGAGCTTTCAAAGGTAGCAATGACGAAAGCTGTTATTAAGTATCCTTTACAAAAAAAGGTGGTACCCTCAAAAAAAGCAGAGGAAGACTCTCAACCAGCTCTAAAGTTTGAAGATACGGGAGCAACGTATGAGTTACCTCCTCTTAATGTCCTTACAAACCCTATAATAATTGAACGTCAGCAAATGAGTGATGAAGCTTTAGAAGAGAATGCTAGAATGCTTGAGGCTGTCCTGGATGATTACGGCGTAAAGGGTGAAATAGTATCTGTTCGCCCAGGGCCAGTTGTTACCATGTATGAATTAGAACCTGCACCAGGGTTAAAGGCATCTAGAGTTATTGGACTTTCTGATGATATAGCTCGATCAATGTCTGCGTTATCTGCCCGTGTCTCTACAGTTCCTGGGCGTTCTGTAATAGGCATTGAACTACCAAATGTGACTCGTGAAATGGTAGTTTTGAGAGAAATACTATCATCAAGGGACTTTGGCGATGGAAAACAAAAGCTTCCACTTGCTTTAGGAAAGGATATCAGTGGGAGCCCGATTGTTGCCAATTTGGCAAAGATGCCACATTTGCTTATAGCAGGGACAACCGGATCGGGTAAGTCTGTAGCCATAAACACAATGATCTTAAGCCTTTTATATAAGCTCTCTCCTGAAGAGTGTAGAATGATAATGATTGACCCTAAGATGTTAGAGTTAAGCGTCTATGATGGAATTCCTCACCTGCTATCTCCTGTAGTCACAGACCCTAAGAAAGCTGTTGTTGCTCTAAAGTGGGTGGTTGGAGAGATGGAGCAGCGTTATCGAAAAATGTCAAAGATGGGGGTTAGAAACATTGATGGTTTCAACGGGAAGGTTAAAGAGACTCTCACGAAAGGCGAGTTATTTTCTAGGACTGTGCAAACAGGGTTTAGTGATGAGACAGGTGATCCAGTGTTTGAAACTGAAGAGTTTAAACCAGAGAAAATGCCATATATAGTAGTTATTGTAGATGAGATGGCAGACTTAATGATGGTCGCTGGAAAAGAGATAGAGGCGTGTATCCAAAGATTAGCGCAGATGGCGCGTGCGTCTGGTATTCACTTAATCATGGCGACACAACGCCCATCTGTCGATGTAATTACTGGTACAATAAAGGCAAACTTCCCCACACGTATTTCATTTCAAGTCACATCAAAAATTGATAGTAGAACAATATTAGGTGAAATGGGTGCCGAACAGCTCCTTGGAATGGGAGATATGCTTTATATGGCTGGTGGGTCAAAGATAACACGTATCCATGGTCCCTTTGTAAGTGATGAAGAAGTTGAAGAAGTTGTCAATCACCTAAAGTCATTCGGGCCTCCAGAGTATATGTCGGGTGTTTTAGAAAGTGTTGATGAAGAGAAAACTAATGAAATTGATTTAGTTCTAGGGTTAGGAAGCGGAAATGATGGAGATAATACACTTTATGACATGGCCGTACAAATTGTAATAAATGATAGAAAATGTTCAACTTCGTATATCCAGAGGAAACTTGCTATAGGTTATAATAAGGCTGCTAAAATTGTTGAAGAAATGGAAGAGGCCGGACTAGTTTCTTCGGCGAATCATGTTGGAAAGAGAGAGATTTTAGTACCTGAAAGGTAAATTTTAGAAAATAAGTTGCATTAATATTTAGTATTCAGGATTTTAAAAATTGGGAAGAAAAACTTTATTAACCGTCTTTATTATTGCTTTGTTTGGCGCACCTGTAAGAGCTGAAAAAATCTCTCTTTCAAACCTCTCTAGCTATTTGGAGTCAATTAAAAAAGTCTCCGGAAACTTTACTCAGATCAACAGTGATAAAACTGTATCAACTGGGAGGATATTTCTTTTTCGTCCAGGGAGAATGAGAATGGAGTATAAAACCCCAGATAATAGTTTAGTGATAGTGGGCGGTAGTCAGATTGCAGTAT
>CAJIZW010000036.1 GCA_905181985.1 uncultured Paracoccaceae bacterium
TCTTAAATTAACATTCATAACGGCATCAAAATCCTCAACAGTGGTGTCTAATGCGTTTGAATGTCGACCCATTCCAGCACTATTTACAAGAATATCAAATGCCTTATCGTTTGAAATTTTTTCAGAGATTTGTTTTGGGTCGGCTATATCAAGCTGTAGAACATGTGAAGACCAGCCCTTGGAATTCATTTCATCATGTAATTGCTTTAACTTGGGTAAACTTCTTGCAGCCAATGTTACCTCCGCCCCACTGGATGCCAGAGCGCAAGCGCACCCCATCCCTATTCCAGAAGAAGCCCCAGTTACCAAGGCTCGCTTGCCTTCTAAATTGAAGTTTGGCATTTTAGGTAAAATCATAAAAATCTATCCATATCTTTGAGTTAAACATCCTTACTAATCGATTTCAGTCAGACAGCAAATCTTTTTTCCATAGTGAATTAATCATTTCAGCGCGATAGTAACAACTAGCTTTAGGGGCCAGTGTTATTTGTGGAAGCTCTTTATGTTTTATTTCCCAACTTTCTTTGGGAAGATAAAAATTCAAACGGTGCATACAGTTTATTTTTAATCGGTTCAAAAAAAGCACTATCTCTTAAATTGACTGTCCAGTTTTAGGAAAAGCCAAACAAATATACCTCATTTGAACATTTCGATCTAACCCTATTTGGACGTCAGATAAATTTTTAGAATTCATAATTTTTGCAGAAACTATACATTCTTTTTTTAAAAAAAAGTGAGAATTTAAATTCGTAATGGAGTGTGAAACATCAAAACCCATTCCACTTACAATTGAATACAAAAAAAGGCCCCATACGATATCCATCAGATTTATCCTTATGATAATAATTTGTTAAATAAATATACAACCTTACTTTTTTCTTGTCTACAAAACGGTTTTTAATCTTTAATGCTTGTAATTGTACTTTAGTTTTTTAGATGTGTATTAATTGTATTATAAATCATTACATTAAATGAAAGATGAGCTTATATGTTTAGCAAATCAAAAACAATTATTCTTGTAGCGTTAGAAGACGAACTCCCAAAGAAATACCTTCCAACTTGGAACATCATATATAGTGGAGTTGGTAAGGTTAATGCAGCCTATTCTCTTAGTAAGGCTATACATGAGTTTGAACCCAGTACTGTTATCAATTTTGGAACTGCTGGTACGTTAAGCAGTAATTTAAATGGGTTACATGAGGTATCAGTATTTAAACAACGCGATATGGATGCAGTAGGTTTAGGATTTGTTTTGGGTGAAACTCCATTTGATGAAATTTCGACAATTGATAATAAACGAAAGGGTTTATCATGCGGGACAGGCGACAGCTTTGTAAATACAAAACCAAAACTCTTAACAGATCTGGTTGACATGGAAGCTTATGCTTTAGCTAAAGTATGTAAGTTAAGCCAGATTGAATTTATTTGTTATAAATACATATCAGATAATGCAGATGATGATGCAAATAATGCTTGGAATGAAAACCTAACAAATGGAGCACTCGCATTCTCAAATCTATTAAGTTAGCATTCACTAAATAGAAAAATTTTTAAAATAAAATGGTAATTAATGTGAACATAAAATGCTTAAATTAGTCTTTACCTACTTTTTATCTATGTTTGCTCTATTATCAGTATTGTTGGGTGGCTTTTTTATACTTTGGATGGTGTTAACGAAAGAGCAAGTAGATCTGGTGCCACCATCCAATAAAGTTTTAATAGATAATGCAACAAAGTAAGGAAAAGAATATGTTAATTACTGGTGGCTGCTATTGTGGCAAAATAAGATATAAATCGACTGGTGAGATTCAATCATCACTTCAATGTCACTGCAGGGAATGCCAGTACATTACAGGAGGTGCGCCAAATACTATTATTGTAGTTCCAGAATCTGATTTTTCTTTCACTGAGGGGACACCTACAAAATTCAAAAGAGATGACTTAGAAAACCCAGTCACACGTTTCTTTTGTAACAACTGTGGAACCGGTATTGGTACAAAAACTCCAAACCGCCCAGGTTTAATGGTTTTGAAAGTAGGAACTCTTGATAAGCCCAGTATTTATGAACCAACCGTAGCAATTTTCACAATTGATAAACAAACTTTTCATCACATTCCTGATAATATAAAAGCTTTTAAAAGGCGGCCTTAAATCCTTTAGTGAAAATGATTGAAGATATTCTTTCTTACAATCTTACTCCAAAACAGCATTACCAAAAAAGCTATTACAACAATTATACCCGCCAATGTCATAAAAACTAAACTGAAATTATAATTTGCTAACGCAAAGCCAGCACAAACTGGACCAATAACTTTACCTGTATTGCGTAAGGAGCCATATACGCCCATGGCTGTCCCTCGATAATTTTTTTTAACTTCGTCTGCTAATAGTGCTACACTTGTTGGAAAGATAAAGCCCTGACCAGCACCAATGAAGATAGCTATTATTAAAAAGAAGTTCTCAGTAAAAACATTTACTAAAAAGAGACCTGAAGCAAGTAATAACATACCAAAAATGATAGTTACTCTATAGCCTTTTATATCTGCTAAATGAGCTCCAATGGGTCTGCATAACATATGAGTTATCTCTTGGATCGAAAAAAATAAACCTGCCTGTAAAATAGTTCCATTATCTTGAGAAATAATAAAAAGTGGTAGAAATGCCCTTAAGGAATATATTATGGAATACACGAGCATCTCTAATAAACCAGCCATCCAGACAGCAGGAATAGATATACTGTAACGAATAGCTATACCGATTTTTCTCCAAGATATGTTACTATTTATATTATTTGAAACTGAATTATCTCTAATTAAAAATAAGGGTATCATTGCAAAAATAGACCCAAAACCAATTAAAATAAAAACCGTTTCAAAATCGAAGACAGTTAAAGCCATACCAGCAGCGATGGGCGCACTAAGCGAGACCAAAGACCTAGAAACACCAAAATATGCCAGCCTCTTTGTCTGAGTGTCATTGTTGAGATGTACGACATAAGCGAGCCCAACTGGTCCCAGAATTGCGGTAGAAATCCCATGGAAAAGCCTTAAAAAAACTAAATCCTGTTCCGAAGATACAAATTGATATGCAAATGGTGTGCATGTAAATATTACTAAAGCTACAAACAACCAGACTTTTTTTCCCCAAAAATCAGATAAAATACCAAAAATAGGTTTCAATATTATTCCTGAGGAAGTTGAGATGCCAACGATAAAGCCTATCATTATTTCTCCCGCACCAATCGCTGCAGCGTACAAAGGCAATAATGGTGTTTTTCCCAACTGATAGAACCATCGTAAAATGAGGTCTACTGCAAAAATACAAAAAAAATCTCTTCTTCTTTTAAAAGATTTAAAATTTAAAAATGACATTTATAAGTTGACCTACCAACCCGTCTTAAGAGCTCCAATGCTACTTCCACTGACAGCAGGAGGGGAAGCTTGTGCAATGACACTATTGAATTTAGCAATTTTATCTTCAACCAACTCATCCAACTTATCTAAAATGGTATCTACCTTTCCAAATACATCATCTGCAACTTCATGTGATTGCGCAGGAGGCCTTGCATCAGCAATTTTTACAACCCACAATAGATCCTGGAGAGTGTCATCAAGTCCAGCAGGATGTCTTAAGACGTCCCTTGGGGTCTCCCTTTTTGTATCAACTAATTGTCCCTCTAGTAGTTCCAATTCACTTATCAACACACTGGCAGTCTCTGCTTCTGCGGGAATAATCTTATCAATACTTCCTAGTTGGGACTTCATTAATCGTATGCGATTGACAGCTATGTTAAGTTCCGACAGCTTTGATGTTATATTTTTATATAAAGCATTCTGTATCTCAAAATCTTTATCCGTTGTGTCAATTCTTGGATCTTTAACCACTGTTACGCTTGCTTCTCTAGAAACTGTATTTACGGTTAATACTAATGAATAATCCCCTGGTTGTACTTTTGCTCCAGCGGCTCCCCCTTCAGATTTTGAAAATGGTTCATATTTTCTACTCCTTAAGCTCTCATCAAGCTTTATGGGTGGATCTTCAGTCAGGTCCCAAACAAATCTATTCAACCCTTCTTTAGCAGTTGGTTTTCGAGAATTAGAAAGCTTCTCGTTATTAGACTCACATACTACAATACTATTACCACTTTTATCTTTAATCTCTATTCTAACATTTGAATTAGAAATTTCTTTATCTAACCAATAATAAATAATTGCTCCTAAGGGAGGATTCTCTCCAGTGTCCAAATATTTCCTTTTCTTTCTTCCATCAAGAGAATCAGTCAAATAACTTGCACCTTGAACACCAAAAGCTGGAGAGTAATCTTTACCATCTCCATTGAATAAGCCAGCACTCCAATGAATATTTTGTCTAACTGTAATTCTTGGGTCATATAACTTTACAGTCTCTGATGGCTGCTTCAAACCTCTTAAGGGTGTGATATCATCTAAGATCCAAAAAGACCTCCCATGGGTAGCAACAACTAAATCAGAATCTTTTATTCTTAGATCATAAACTGGAACAACTGGGAAATTACTGCCCATTCTATTCCATATTTTTCCATCGTCAGATGAAACATAAATACCTGTCTCTGTGCCTGTAAATAGTAATCCAGGGTTTTCAATATCTGCTCTTATCACCCGGGTTATTTCATTTTGAGGAAAACTATCAGAAATAGAAGACCAGGTCTTTCCACTATCTTTAGTTACAAAAAGATAGGGCTTATAATCTGAGAGCTTAAACCTTGTAGCAGAGAGGTAGACGGTGTCTGGGTCATGGGATGAAATTTCCACATTACCCACATATGCCCACTCGGGCATATTCTCTGGGGTGACATTTTCCCATTTCGTCCCACCGTCGCGTGTCACGTGCACTAATCCGTCATCAGTAGAAGCCCAGAGCTCACCTTTTCTGTGT
This sequence comes from uncultured Paracoccaceae bacterium, assembly GCA_905181985.1. Classification (GTDB taxonomy): domain Bacteria; phylum Pseudomonadota; class Alphaproteobacteria; order Rhodobacterales; family Rhodobacteraceae. The sequence continues at coordinate 4,915 of CAJIZW010000036.1, forward strand.
GTGGACTCTACTACCGAAGCGCACGAGGCGTATTGCTCTGCTCCAGCACTGTCATGATTTAATGGTCCACCAGAAAAATCTAACTTTTCTATATCGTTACGACTTAAATCTGGAGAGATGCAATCCCAGCTCATTCCTTCATCGTAACTTCTAAACACATGATTTCCACCAACATATAATGTCCCGCTATCATGCGGTGAGAATAAAATTGGAAAAGTCCACGCAAATCGATACTTTAAATCTCGAGGTGCAAAACCGGTAGCTTCTTCTGGCCAAACATTAATAAGCTGCAGCTGCCGGGTACGATGATCATACCGTTGCAACGCCCCGTTACCACCAGGACTTGAACCTACTGCACCAATGTAAACAATATTTGAATCCTCTGGGTGAACAGCTATGAAACCACTTTCTCCAGTTCCAGGTAAGGTTGTGTCCCCTAATGTTATCATGCCCCACTCCGCTTGGCTTGGCACAGATATCGAAGTGTTATCCTGTTGAGTGGCGTAAACCCGATATGGATACTGGTTATCAATATCCATACGGTAAAATTGAGCTGTATTTTGGTTATAGATCGTAGACCAAGTATCACCCCCATTAAAACTGACACATGCACCACCATCATTTCCTTGAACCATTCGTTTTGAGTTCTTAGGGTCAATCCACAAATCATGATTATCACCATGAGGCGTAGTCACCTCTTTGAAGGTGTAGCCACCATCTGTAGACTTCCACATTTGATAATTAGTTACATAGACTGTGTCTTCGTGAACAGGGTCTGTAAATATATGTGTATAATACCAAGCTCGGTGAATAAGATCTCTATTCGGGCACCGTAATTTCCAACTCTTACCATAGTCCTCAGATACATATAAACCGATATTGTCCTCATCGCCCTCAACAAGAGCAAAAACTCGACCTTGTTTTGCAGCCGAAAGAGAAACACCTATTTTTCCAAGTACCCCTTTAGCAAAGCCATTATCAATTGTTACATCTTCCCATGTGTCACCGCCGTCAGTAGATCGATACAAACAACTTCCGGGCCCTCCAGATGAAAGATGCCAAAACTTTCTATGCGCTTGCCACATAGCAGCAAACAGAATGCGCGGATTAGTAGGATCCATAGAAATATCTATTGCCCCTGTATAATCATTTTCAAATAAAACTCTTTCCCAGTTTTCTCCTCCATCTAAAGAGCGATAAACTCCACGATCATTATTTGGGCCAAACGCGTCACCGAATGCAGCTACGTAAACATGATCTGAATTCTCTGGATGTACTCTAATTTCTCCAATTTGTTTGGTATGATCTAAGCCAATATGCTTCCATGTTCTGCCAGCATCCGTAGATTTATACATTCCATCTCCAAATGAAACATCAATTCTAATTGTAGTCTCACCCGTACCCGCATAAATAACGTTGCTATCTGAAGGAGCAACTGCAAGAGCCCCAATAGTGGCACTATTTAAAAATCCGTCCGAAACACATTCCCAGTAGGTCCCACCATCCGTAGTTTTCCAAACACCTCCCGCGCAGGCTCCAAAATAAAATGTCATAGGATCACTGTAATCTCCTGATACAGCAACAACACGTCCACCCCGCGGGGGACCTATACATCGCCAATGTAATTCATTTGAAGTCAAAATAGCGTTTTCATTTACCATAAGATTTTCCCTAAAAATACGTGAATAGTTTTAAATTTAACTAGACAATGCAGATATTTTTTATCAGTGTAAATACAAATCTGGATAAAATCTTCATAGCTAAAGTTATTAAACCTAATTAATAAATTAACAAAAAAAATCAATATTTCTTTTAAAAAGGCTTCAATTAAAGAGTGTATAATTTATTGTGACAAAATATGCCAAAAATTAACAGCTACCGACCGTTCACTCCTAATCCTGAACAAATGGCAAAAATGCCAAACATTTCTGGGAACTCAATAAATGGACTCCATGAAAAAAATTTCAGGAGGCCAAGCTATGTATACTGGGGCAATGACCCTAATGATATCATATATGGTGATTTGCAAAAATGGTTTTTCACTGTCGACCCAAAAGATCCTGGTTTTTCTCAAGAGAGAGAGAAGCGACAAAAAATTTTAAATCAACCTTTAGAAGCTATCAATCAAACTAAAGTGAAATGGTCTGATAAGAAGTGGAGTAAGAGCCTAAAATCGTTTAAGAATGAAAAGATTTTTGATAAACTCGGAGCTACTAAATTTAATTCAGATTGGGCTTTTGATGGAGTGAATATAGATTATGAAAATATAATATTACTCGGATTTCAACATGAGTATAAAAATATTAGTGAAGCTCCAAAAACTATGGCTGGCGTCGAAGTTATGCGTCAATATTCTAGAGCTGCGTCTGGAGCAAAAGGTATCGCAAATTGGCTTCGGAAATTAGGTTGGGACTCAGAGCCCCTAACAGGGCCAATGTCAGGAAAAATAACTATGGTCCCCGCAGCTATCGAGGCTGGGTTCGGTGAATTAGGAAAACATGGATCTATTATTAATCCAGAGTTTGGATCTAGCTTTAGATTATCAGCTATTCTGACTAATGCCCCCATACCCTTATCCAGCAAACAGGACCATAAAGTAGATGATTTTTGTTCAAAATGCCGAATATGTGAGGATGCTTGCCCCCCTGCTGCTATTTTTAAGGAAAAGAAAACAGTTCGTGGGATAAAAAAATGGTATGTCGACTTTGACAAATGCATACCGTTTTTTAATGAACATCAAGGCTGTGCAATATGTATTGCTGTGTGTCCATGGAGTAAGCCTGGAGTTGGCTTTAGTTTAGCTACAAAACTTCAAAGTAGAGCCAAAAGGCTCGCAGAAAAATAAGTAAAAATTAAACTGAAATGACCTTAATTTCTTTTTGGATAACATACTTGTCCACCAGACATTTCCTTATCAACGCCAGTAGTCATCGGAAAGCTTATAGGTAGATCATTAATTGAGCGTACTGCCAAAAAACCAAAACATTCTGCTTCTATAGCATCACCACGCCAACCAAATTCTTCTGCTTGAAAAACCTCAATATTCGTAATTTCCTTTATTTCCTGAAGCAGCACAGGGTTATGGCGTCCACCACCACAAACAATAAGATTTTTGGGTCTTCTTGGTAAAATATTAAGTGCTTTGGAAACACTCTCAGCACAAAGGCGTGTTAAAGTGGCAGCCCCATCTTCTACAGAAAGACTAAGAATTTGTTTATTGCTAAAGTCATAGCGATCCAACGATTTGGGGTATTTTTTATCAAAGTAAGGATTGTTCAAAAAATCATTTAAAAGAACATTATTTACGATCCCTTTTGAAGCTAGAAGCCCATCTCTATCCATATCCCCTAAACCAAAATGTGCAACGAGGTCATTAATTGGCGCACTGGCTGGGCCTGTATCAAAGGCAATTAAATCTTCACCATTATAACACCATGTTATATTTCCTATACCTCCCAAATTAAGTACTGCAATTTCATCTTTACTAATTAGGCTTGCTAATAAGGCTCGATGGTATGACGGGCATAGCGGCGCTCCATGTCCACCAACCAACATGTCTGCAGATCGAAAATCATAAACCACTTTAGTTTTCAATATCTCAGACATTAAAGGACCATTTCCAAGCTGACGTGTCCTCCCCTTTTTTAAGTCACGTGGGGGCTTATGTAAAATGGTCTGGCCATGAAACCCAACAACGCCCAACTCCTCTTTGTCTATTGGAGAGCCCTGTATTAAATCATTCACGGCATCGGCTTGCGCAACAGTAATAAGCTCTTCTGTTAACTTAAAGAGCTCAGGCTCTGGTCCCTTAAAGTTCCATTCTCTGGCAACCTCAACACTCTCTTTTATACTCTCCCTCACTTCATCTGAATAAGTGTAACTTTTAAAGCTTGAAAATTTTTCAACTATAATTCCGTCAGTTTTTATAAGTGCCACATCTATGGTACCATCAAGAGAAGTCCCTGACATTAACCCCGCTGCCCAAATAGAATTCATACTACGCCTTACAGTTTACAGATTTTGGATCGTTTAGGAGAGAGCTGATCACAAAATATAAATTTTTATACTCTATATTTAGGGTAAACCTTAAAATATTAACACAAGATAATTTTGAAAATGTAGTGTTAATTAGATAATGTAAAAAACCATTCATAAACTTTTTTAATTAATGCCTCATATCTTAACAAAAAAATGCCTCAAATATCGAACTTGTGCAAACCTATGGATCACTGTAATAATTTTGTCATGACCAACATATTAGTGGATCCATTCGAACGAAGAATTTCTTATTTAAGGCTATCTGTAACGGATAGATGCGACTTTAGGTGTGTCTACTGTATGTCAGAGAATATGACGTTCCTTCCTAAAAAAGATCTCCTTACTTTAGAAGAGTTAGATAAATTATCCACTGCTTTTATCAACCTAGGAGTCAAAAAGCTTCGTATTACTGGTGGAGAACCCCTTGTTCGAAGAGATATCATGTCTTTCTTTGATAGCGTAGGTAGACATTTGGATTCTGGTAAACTTGAGGAGCTCACGGTAACAACAAATGGGTCGCAACTTGAAAAACATGCAAAAAATCTTTATTTGGCCGGTGTAAGAAGGGTAAATATTTCATTAGATACCTTAAATGAAGAAAAATTTGCAACCATAACTAGATGGGGACGGTTACCACAAGTATTGCGAGGTATTGATGCCGCTCAGAATGCAGGGTTGAAAGTAAAAATTAATGTTGTAGCACTCAAAGATTTCAATGATTCTGAATTATTCGAAATAATGGATTGGTGTGCTACTAGGGGCATGGGTCTTACATTTATTGAAGTTATGCCAATGGGAGATATTGGAAATGAGAACCGTCTAGATCAGTACTGGTCTCTAAAGGATTTAAAAGCTACAATTTCTCAGCGTTTCAATGTTACCGATCTTAATGAGAGTACCGGTGGACCAGCAAGGTATTTCAGAGTCGAAGAGACTGGACAAAAAATTGGTCTAATCACTCCCTTAAGTCATAATTTTTGTGAAAGCTGTAATAGAGTTAGGGTAACCTGTACTGGAGAAATTTTTACCTGCCTCGGTCAGGAAGGAAAGTCTGACCTCAGAGCACCACTTCGAAATTCCTCAAATCCTGAAATACTAAATAACGCTATAAGAAAAGCAATCGGTCTCAAACCAAAAGGGCACGACTTTAATTACTCACGAACAACAGTTAAGGGGCAAATGACACGCCACATGAGCCATACTGGCGGTTAAAATTTAATTAATCTTGTATTTTCATAAAAGGTGATAAATGTCTGAAATTAAAGCACTTTTATTTGATGTTTTTGGAACAGTGGTAGACTGGAGAACCGGTATTGCCTCATCTGCCCGTGATATTCTAAAAAAGTACAACAAGGATATAGATTTTTTTGAATTTGCTGATGCATGGAGAATTAGATATCAACCAGCAATGGAAGAAGTGAGGTCCGGGAAACGTGACTTCACTATATTAGATATTTTGCATCATGAGAACCTTCAGGAAATTAAGAAAACCTATGGGTTAACAGAAATGTCCATAGATGATGACCACAATTTAGTAAAAGCATGGCATAGGCTACCTGGGTGGCCGGATAGCTCGAACGGTTTAAAGAGATTAAAGAAGAAATTTATTATAGCGACACAGTCAAACGGGAACATTGCACTTATAGTAAATATGGCTAAAAATTCAGACTTACCGTGGGATATGGTCTTAGGGGCAGAGGTTGTTAAACACTATAAACCTAAACCAGAGGCCTATACAGTAGCTTGTCAAATGCTTGGTCTAAAACCAAATGAATGTATGATGGTTGCAGCACATAACAACGACTTAGAAGCAGCGCGACTTCAAGGCATGAGGACAGCGTTTGTTAAAAGGGAAACTGAACACGGTGAAAATCAATCCTCGGATTTAAAATCTGAAAGTGACTGGGATTATATTAGTGAGAACTTTATAGACTTGGCCGACCAGTTAAACTGCCCTAAAACCATTTAAATTATATTAAAAATAAATCTCTGCAGCTAATATCAATTTTAGCGTGGTAATCTTTTTTCTATAATCTCAGCCCAAAAACTACATCCAGAAGGAATAGCGTCATCTGAAAAATTATATTCCGGGTGATGACAAGCTGCGGTATCCCCATTTCCAACTAAAATATATGCCCCAGGTCTCTCATTAAGCATATAAGAGAAGTCTTCGCCTCCCATAACCAATGGAGCATCTTCACATGAGCCATAAACCGAAGCAGCAACAGATGCAGCAAATTGCGTTTGCTCTTCAGAATTTGTCATAACCGGATAACCTTGATTAAACTTAATATCAGCTTGACCACCAAACATAGTAGCAACAGATGTTGATATTTCCTTTAACCGTCTCTCAGCTAACTTTCTTATATCTGCTGACATGGTACGAATTGTTCCCTTTAGGAAAACGTGCTCTGGAATAACGTTAAATGCCTTACTTTCAGACTCAATAGAAGTAACAGAAACAACAATTTGTTCGGTAGGGTCAACATTTCTGGATGCAATAGTTTGAAGCGCCAACACCAAATGAGATGCCAAAACTGTTGTATCAACTGTTTCTTGCGGTTTTGCAGCATGACCTCCCTTACCAATTAAATGAATCTCGAAAGTGTCTGTTGCGGCAAAGAATGGACCAGATCTAATAGAAAAACTACCAACCGGCTGTCCTGGCCAATTGTGCATCCCATAAACCTCGTCTATTTTCCATCTATCCATCATACCATCTTCACACATTTCACGGCCCCCGCCTCCACCTTCTTCAGCAGGCTGGAATATCAATACTACTGTCCCGTCAAAATTACGTGTCTCAGATAAGTATTTAGCAGCACCCAATAACATTGCTGTGTGTCCATCGTGACCACAAGCGTGCATAATTCCAGATGTTTTTGACGCATAATCAAGGCCAGTTGCTTCAAATATAGGGAGAGCATCCATATCCGCCCGTAAACCAATTACCTTTCCAGAGTTATTAGATTGACCTTTTATGACACCTACGACGCCAGTTCTTCCAATTCCACCAATAACCTCATCGCATCCAAACTCCTTTAGTTTGTCTTCAACAATGGCGGAAGTTCGGTGCGTGTCGAACAAAAGTTCAGGGTTTTCGTGGAGATCTCGTCGCCACTCCGTGATTTCTGGTAAAAGTTCTGAGAAACGGTTTTTAACTGGCATTCCTTATCCCCTAGTTATTATGTTTTTGATTATGTTGCTAAGTTTTCAATTAACTGGTCCATAAAAGTTTCGCCGGCCGAAAACTGTTCTAACGTAATAAACTCATTTTTCTGGTGAGCTTGAGCTATGTCTCCAGGGCCACAGATAATAGAGGAATACCCCTCAGCTTGGAACTGCCCAGCTTCTGTACCATATGACACAACGTGCTGCCCATTATCACCAGTTAATTTGCGTACCAACGCTTCTGCCGCTCCATTATCCTCGGGTCTTAGACCCGGGACATCATGCGCAGAATCTAACATTATAAAACTGTCTGGGTTAATTTTCTTCATAGCAGCTTCAACTTCCCTTACTTTTGACTCGTACGCCTGTTTCCAGTCTGCTGCTCGCTCATTTGGAATCACTCTAAATCCCATCACAAAATGACAATCTTTAGCTGTAATATTATTTGCAGTGCCTCCCTCAATTGTACCAACATGAACAGTTGTCCAAGGTGGAGTAAACATAGAGGTTGCCTCACTTCGATCCAGTAATTCATTTTGAATATTCATTTGGTTGGCCCACTCTATAAGTTTTGCAGCTTCATGAATCGCACTAACACCAATATGCTGTAAAGATGAATGTACCTCAAAACCTCTAACATGAGTTTTAATTCCTAACCCACCTTTATGTCCAGAAACGGCCTTCATCATCGATGGCTCACCAATAATCGCAGCTGAGGCTTTAGGCATTAATTTCGCCATTTCAGCGGCCATAAAGGGTGCTCCAATACACCCTACTTCTTCATCGTAAGACATCGCTATTTGAATAGGTCTTTTTATCCCTCGCTTTAAAGCCTTCGGAACCGCTGTTAAAGCTATGGCATCAAAGCCTTTCATATCACAGGTTCCGCGACCGTACAGTTTACCATCTTTCTCTACTACTTTGAACGGATCGGTATCCCAATCTTGACCTACAACAGGTACAACATCTGTATGGCCTGATAGAATAACCCCACCATCTACTGCAGGCCCCGCATTTGCATAGAGGTTTGCCTTATCACCAGCCTGATTATAAACTCGATGACACTCAACACCGTGAGAATTTAAGTATTCCTCTATGAAATCAATTATAGGCAAATTGCTAACATTAGAAACAGAGGGAAATGAAATTAACTTCTCCATCATCTCTCTCGCACTTAATTCCATTCCCATGATGAACCTCCAGTTCGTTATTAATAAATTATTAAATCAAAGTGTTTAAAGAAAAATTATCTTCCACGAATTCTTGGATCAAGAGCGTCTCTAAGGCCATCACCAAGATAGTTAACGCTTAAAACCGTTAAGGATATTGCAAAGCCAGGCCAAAAAACTCTCTCAGGGTACATTGTTAAATAGTCTGTCGCATCATAGAGTAACCTCCCCCAAGTAGGAAAATCAGGGGGAAAACCCAACCCAAGAAATGATAAAGCTGATTCAGTAATAATTGCATTTGCAATACCCAGAGTAGCCGACACCATAATTGGAGAGACTACGTTAGGTAAGATATGTCGGCTTATTAATTTACTATTTTTTGTTCCTATAGATCTTGCTGCTAAGACAAACTCTCGCTCTTTAATCGCAAGAATATCACCTCTGACAATTCTAGCAGTAGGCATCCAGCTTGTTATTCCTATCGCTAGAACAATCAATATAAATATCCCCTTTTCAGGACCAAAGGCTGCATTCAATGGATCTCTGAAAAGTAGCATCATTAGCAGTAAAAGAGGTAAAAGAGGTAGTGCTAGAAACAAATCCGTAAGTCTCATGAGGATGTTATCAAACTTATTAAAAAATCCAGCCATCACACCTACAAATGTTCCCAAGAATAATGATAAACCCATTGCCGTTAAACCAACAGCTATAGAGGTTTGTCCCCCCTGCATCATCCTAGCAAAAGTGTCCCTTCCCAGCTGATCTGTTCCGAACGGATGCCATAAACTAACTCCTTGGTTTCTAGACCTAATATCAATGTAGGTAGCGTCATGAGGCCAGAATAAGGGAATAAGGTAAACTGCCATGATTATGAAAACAAAAAAAACGCCTCCAACCAAGGCACCTTTGTGCGATTTAAATTGATCCCAGACATCAAACCATCTGCTTCTAGGTTTTTTTATCAGATTATCACTGAGTATATTAGTCATATCGGATCCTCGGATCTAGTACGCCGTAAAGAATGTCAGCAATAAGATTAAAAATTACTATCAAAATAGCAAACATGAAAGTCAATGTCTGCACAAGTGGTAAGTCGGTTGCCTGGATAGCAGTTATCAATAATTGACCTATTCCATTTACTCTAAATACCTGCTCTGTGATAATTGCTCCACCAAAAACAGAAGGAACTCCAAGCGCTATTACTGTTACCACAGGGATCATTGAATTACGTAACACATGTACCATTACCACGACGCTCTCCCCTAACCCCTTTGCTCGAGCAGTTCTAACGTAGTCTTGATTCAAGTTGTCTAGCATCGACGCTCTCATAAAACGACTTATCTGTGCAGTCGTTTGTAGTGCCAATACCATTACTGGCA
>CAJIZW010000037.1 GCA_905181985.1 uncultured Paracoccaceae bacterium
GTCATCAGGTTTTCTTCAATCGTCAGGTGTTCAAAACAGTGACGACCTTCCATAACTTGAATAACCCCTCGTTTAACCATCTCAGCAGGATCCAACCCCGCAACTGGATCACCTCTGTAAGAAATGGACCCTTTCGTTACCTCACCACGCTCAGAGTGAAGTAAGTTTGATACGGCCTTGAGTGTTGTCGTTTTTCCTGCGCCATTACCTCCTAAAAGGGCAGTAATTCCACCTTTAGGTACACTTAAACTAACGCCCTTTAAAACAAGAATAACATGGTTATAAATCACCTCAATGTTGTTTATCTCCAAAAGATTATCTGTTTTTGCTGAATCCAACATTCTATTACTCCATTAAGAGTGAAAGCTTATTAATTACTATGAGCTTTTTAAATTTAAAAAGGATTAGCCGACCCTAAATTAAATAGAGCCGGCTAATGTATTACTATTTTATTAACCACATCCTGGAGTAATTCCAGCTTCTGCGGCAAATGCTGCAGAATCTGCATCGATTAATGGTTGAATTACATCCATATCAGACGCAATCAAACCAGTAATAAGACTCCATTTTTGTGCTTCCGCATCCCATTGGCTAACCATTCCTAGACCTGGTCCACCGTGATTCTCACAGCTAACACTAAATGGTGGTGCAAACCCTGGTAATCCCGCTGCTGCCATTGTCTCTTCAGTGATGTTCAATGCTTCCATACCATCTCTAACTTGAGCCGCATTCACATCTCCTACACCTGCCAACTTTTGAGCAGTCTTAATTGCTTCAACAGATAGAAATGCATTATACATCCCTCGGCTATAAAGCACTGTCCCGACTTGATCACCCGCTCCTGCAGCTAATCCTGCATCTACAACGTATTTTTGCATATCAGCGTATAGTGGGTAGTCAGTGCCAGAACCGTGAAGTGCTAAGCCTTTATAACCATGAGCACCTGCTCCTGCTGGAACTGTATCATTTTCAGAGGCTGACCACCAAATTCCGATGAACTTGTCCATTGGGAACCGAACGTTTGCTGCTTCTTGAATAGCAACTTGGTTCATAACTCCCCAACCCCACATTAGAACATAATCTGGTCGCTGCTGTCTAATTTGCAACCACTGAGATTTTTGTTCCTGACCTGGGTGGTCAACAGCTATACCTTTATATTCAAATCCATGCTTTTTAGCAAGTTCTTGAAGTGTACGAATAGGCTCTTTTCCATATCCAGAGTTGTGATAGAGGAGTGTAATCTTTTTACCTTTAAGATCTCCACCTTCTTGGTCCATGATATGTTTTACAGCTATCGAAGCGCCATCCCAGTAATTTGCTGGGTAATTGAAAACGTTTCTAAACACTTTACCATTTTTAGCTGATGTTCTGCCATAACCCATAGAGTGAATATTAGTTCCATCAACAGTAGCTTTTGGAATTAACTGATAAGTGATGCCAGTAGAAAGAGGTGCGAAAATCAACGCTCCAGTTCCTTTTAGAGACTCGTAACACTCAACACCTTTTTCTGTATTATAGCCAGTTTCACATTCACGAATGTCAATTTTAACACCACCAACACCACCATCTCGCTCATTCATAAGCGTTAGATAGTCATTGTAACCATCAGCAAACGGAATCCCATTCACCGCATAAGCTCCAGTCCGGTAGCTAAGCATTGGCAAAACTAGATCAGCTAACGCTGGCCCAGTTGCCATGACTGCGCCAAGCACAATCGAAGTTAGTTTTAGTTTTAGTTTCATCGGTATATTTCCTCCCTAAGGTTGTTCCGATTCTTATTATAACCAATACTCAAGCACTGGTCACCCTTATATAGCCATCCTAATGAGGGAACGGCCAAAGTCTTAATTTTTCTTTTGCCACTCGCCATAGCTGAGCTAAGCCGTGTGGTTCTAAAATGAGGAAGATAATAATTAACCCACCTGCAATAATAAAATATAAGTGCTGTGCTAAATCTGTTGGCCAGTCCAAACCTCCGACCAAGAGGTTTTTCAAGAGTACAGGTAAAAGAACCATAAATGCAGCCCCAGCAAATGAACCAAAAATTGATCCTAATCCACCGATGATAACCATGAAAAGAACTAAAAATGATTTTTCTATTCCAAAAGCCTCAGTTACTTCTATTGCCCCTAGGTAAACACTAAAAAATAATGCTCCTGCAATACCAATGAAAAAACCTGAAACTGCAAATGCAGATAACTTTGCCATTAAAGGATTAACTCCTATTATTTCTGCGGCAATATCCATATCTCTTATTGCCATCCATTTTCTTCCAACTGAGCCTCTGGTCATATTCCTTGCTAATACTGCGCACAAAGTTACAAAAATTAGACATATCATATACTTAGCCCAAGCATCTGTAGCCGGGCCAGTAACAACTATACCTAAAACTGTGCGTTCTGGAGAGCCAATCATACCAGTCATACTATAATTGTAAAACCAAGGTACTTTGTTAAACATCCAAACAAGAAAAAACTGTGCCGCAAGAGTTGAAACAGCAAGATAAAATCCTTTTATCCTTAAAGATGGTAACCCAAATAGTGTAACAACCGCTGCAGTCACACCACCCGCTAAAAGTATATGAATCATTATTGAAATCTCGGGGAAAGATGTCATTAATTTATAACAGGCGTACGCTCCCACTGCCATAAAACCTCCCGTACCCAAAGAAACTTGACCACAATAGCCCGTCAAAATGTTTAACCCAATTGCCGCAATCGAGTATATCAAAAATGGAACAAGGACAGCATTTGCCCAATAATCATTAATAAAAAAGGGGATTACTAAAAAGGCAACAGCAAGGATAACGTAATATCTATATCTATCAAACTTTATCGGGAAAGTTTGGCTGTCTTCAGGGTAAGAGGTACTATAATCCCCAGCTTCGCGATATAACATTAGTTAGAACTCCTCAAATCATACTTCTCAGATAGAAAATTTTTGTAGTAGACAGAAAACAACATCGTCATACCCTCTCAATAATTTTTTCACCGAATAGACCCTGCGGCCTAAACACTAAAAATAGTAAAGCTAGAACATAGGCAAACCAATTTTCTGTAGCTCCCCCAATCCATGGACCAACCAAAAATTCAAATAACTTCTCACCGACACCAATAATTAAGCCTCCAATTATGGCGCCTGGAATTGACGTGAAGCCACCTAACATCAAAACTGGTAAAGCCTTTAAAGCAATCAGCGATAATGAGAATTGAACACCTGATTTAGCTCCCCATATAGTACCAGCAACCAAAGCTACAAAGCCCGCAATTGACCATACTAAAATCCAAATATAACTAAGTGAAATACCTACAGACAACGCAGCCTGATGATCATCAGCTACTGCTCTGAGAGCTCTGCCTTGCTTCGTGTATTGAGAAAAGCAAACTAGAATAGCCACCAGAATTACAGCAACAAAGGTTGCAAAAATGTCTAAATTATCGATAAAGAAACCATACCCAAAAGCACCATGGGTTATACTTTCTATAGTCTCATTCATTCCCTTTGGTATCCCAACATCTAGTTTTTTGATGTCCGAACCCCACATTAAGTCTCCTACACCTTCTAAAAAGTATGCAAGCCCTATAGTAGCCATGAACAGTATTATGGGTTCTTGGTTTACCAAATGCCTAAAAATAAACCTTTGAACTAGCCATGCAAAAAGAACCATAACCATTATAGTCAATATAATGGCTAATAGTGCGGGTGTATGCCATCCAAAATGATGTATGTTTGTTCCAAAAATAGCATTGATAAGATGCGAAAATGGGACTTGTCCATCCATAATCCCAACTAGAGTTAGTGCTGCAAAGAGAGCCATCACACCTTGAGCATAATTAAATATTCCTGATGCCTTGAAAATCAAAACAAAACCCAAAGCTACCAGAGAATATAGAACTCCAGCCATTAGGCCGTTAAGCATCACTTCTGCAGCAAATAAAACTTGATCAGGCATTCGATCCTCCAATAGCTAAGCATGTTGTCTTTCGAGGCCTAATTTTAATCATGACTGACTCCTAGGTATGCATCAATAACTTCTTGATTGTTCCTAACTTCATCAGGGGTCCCATCTCCGATCTTGCGACCATAATCCATGACCACTACTCTATCAGAAAGGTCCATAACAACTCCCATATCATGTTCAATCAATGCGATAGTTGTTCCAAACTCACTATTAACATCTAATATGAAACGGCTCATATCTTGCTTTTCTTCTACATTCATACCAGCCATTGGCTCATCTAAAAGCAGAAGGTTAGGCTCTGCTGCTAGGGCACGCGCCAATTCAACTCTTTTTTTCAAACCATAAGGGAGTCTTGAAACTGGTGTCTTTCTAATCGCTTGAATCTCGAGAAAATCAATAATTTTCTCTACTGCTTCTCGATTTTCAATTTCTTCTCTTTCTGCTTTCCCAGCCCAAATCATTTGACTGAAAATACCAGTTTTCATCTTGGTTAAGCGTCCTGTCATAACATTATCGAGAACACTCATTCCTTCAAATAAAGCTATATTTTGAAATGTTCTAGCAATCCCCTGATGTGCGACCTCAAATGGCTTCAATGACGGTCGGGGCGAGCCTTGAAAGATGACTTCACCCTCCTGAGGAATATAAAATCCAGAAATAACGTTTAGCATTGAAGATTTTCCAGCCCCGTTTGGACCTATAATGGCTCGAACTTCGCCTTCTAAAATATTGAATGATATATTTTCTAATGCAACTACTCCACCAAACCTTAGAGTAATGTTCTTCATTTCCATCATCACTCCACCGATATTACGTCCATCAGTAGTAACGAAATTTCCTTCTGACCCATTACTCATTCAGCAGCCATCCTTTGCGAGATATCAATGATCTTTGTATCGTGGATCATAAGAGTTGCTTTAATTGACCCTTTTCGACCATCCTCATAAGTAACCTCTGTCTCCGTCGAAACTGAGCTAGAACCATCATAAAGTGCTGTTATTAAATCAGAGAATTTATCTTCTATTATATTTCTTCTTACTTTGCGAGTTCGAGTTAATTCACCATCATCCGCATCAAGTTCTTTATGAAGAACAAGGAATCTATTAATCTGACAACCCGCTAGCATTGGGTCCTCAGATATTGACTGGTTAATTTCTTCAATATGCTCTTTAATTGCTCCCATTACTAAATCATGACCTGCGAGCTCTTGATAGGATGAATAAGCTATATTCATCCTCTCTGCCCAATTGCCCACAGCAATTAAATCAATATTAATAAAGGCAGTACAAAATTCTCTACCATTTCCGAAAACAACTACTTCCAAAATATTTGGATAGAATTTTAACTTATTTTCTACGTATTTAGGAGCAAAAAGTGACCCATCCAACATCTTTCCTACATCTTTTGCTCTATCAATAATTCTAAGGTGGCCTGTCTCTTCTTCAACAAAACCAGCATCGCCAGTAGCCACCCAACCATCTCCATCTTTCGTCTCACTAGTACTTTCAGAATTCTTAAAATACTCTATAAAAACACCAGGAGACCTGTAAAAAACTTCTCCACTTTCAGCCACTTTCAACTCTACTCCAGGTGATGCTACTCCAACAGTATCAGAGCGGACCTCTCCGTCAGGGTGTTGAGTGATAAAAACTGAAGCTTCGGTTTGTCCATAAAGTTGCTTAAGATTTATTCCCAGTGATCGGTAAAACTCAAATATTTCGGGCCCAATTGCCTCACCAGCTGTATAACCAACTCGAATTTTAGAAAAGCCCAACGTATTTTTAAGAGGACCATAGATAAAGATATCACCCAGAAAGTATTTAATTCGGTTTATAAACCCTACGGCATTACCATCCAAAATATCTCCACCGACTCTCTTAGCTAGCGCCATAGACTTTTCAAAAAGCCACCTCTTAAAATTACCTGCATCTTCCATTCTAATCATTACACTTGTTAGCTGGGTTTCAAAAACACGCGGCGGAGCAAAATAATAGGATGGTCCAATTTCTCTAAGATCAGTATTTAGCGTTTCAGGACTTTCCGGACAATTCACACAAAAGCCTGTCCAGTAAGCTTGACCAATCGAAAAAATAAAATCTCCAACCCAAGCCATGGGTAGATACGCAACTGTTTCTTCACTTGACTTCAAGTTATCAAATTCAGAGGAGTTTTTCGACGTTTCAATTATGTTTCTATTCGAAAGCACAACACCTTTTGGTCTTCCTGTTGTGCCAGAAGTGTATAACATAACACAAATGTCATCCAATGTTATCGATGCCCGTATTTTATCCAATTCAGTCAATTGCGACTCTCTAAGGCTCTGTCCTTTTTCTTGGACTTCAATAAACGAGCTCAAATGACTATTTTCATACTTTCGAAGCCCCTTTGCATCGAAATAGACGATTCTTTCAATTCCTGAAATACTTTGCTGAACTTCTAGTATTTTATCGACCTGCTCTTGGTCTCCAACAATTACATACTTCGCACCACAGTGCTCTAAAACATAAGCCATTTCTTCAGCGACTGAGTCCTGGTATAAAGGAACTGGTACTGCATTAAGCATTTGAACTGCTACCATGGCCCAGTACATAGCCGGGCGATTGCGACCAACTATTGCTACAAAGTCACCTTTTTTTACTCCCAAGTCTTTTAAGCCTAGAGCAAAATTTTCAATTTCTAAGGATGTCTTCGACCAGGTCCATGACTGCCAAATACCAAACTCTTTTTCCCTGTAAGCAGGCATATCACCACGAGTAGCAACATTTCGCGCAAGCAAATGTGGTATACTCACAAGCTCATTTGTAGAGATTGTATTCAAACTTAGATCCCCCCGGATTTACGTAAAAAACACTATTTTTTGTACCTAGTGCTTTGCCTTAATTAATCCTCTAAACTTTACGGTGCTATCTCACAAAGTGAGAATAACAAGTGTTTTCACTGTTACGTCACAAAAGTCAAACGTTAACATGTCGCATTTGGATAAAAGCTAGATTTCTTAAAAAATATTTCTTTATTTATTCATTAATTTAGCCAACTTTATTTCTGTAATCTGTAATATATCCAGCCAGGAAGAAATCTTGCCAATCTAAAAATCATACTAAATAAGAACGGAAAATCTTTCTTAAAACCACTCTTTTTCATAAAGTTAAAAAAAATGTTAGCCGCTTTTTCAGGAGACATAATAAAGGGCATATTAAATTTATTTTGTTTTGTTAATCTTGTATCAATAAAGCCAGGGTTTATTAATTGTACCTTTATATTGGTATTAAATAGATCTGCGTAAAGGGTCTCTGCAAGGTACATAATACCAGCCTTACTAGCTCCATAACCAATAGATCCGGCCAAACCTCTATAACCAACCAAGCTACCAGTTAAAACAATATGACCTCTATTTTTTTTGATCATTGTAGGTAAAACTTGACCAATAACACGTGCGGCACCCGTAAAATTAGTATCACACATTGTTTCAATTTTCTCAACATCCCAATCTTGGCTCCTCAAAGGCCAGTAAGCTCCAACTAGAAATATTATTCCGTCAACCTCACCAATAGATTTGGCAGCACGTTTAACATCTTTTAGGTTGCTGACATCCATGCAACAATAAGAGGCCTTAGATGGAAGCTCATCACAAAGTTCTTTTAAGCGTTTTTCACTACGAGAACTTAGTATGAGCTCTATACCGTGATTACTCATAGTTTTTGCCAACGCTCTACCCAATCCTTCTGACGCGCCAATTAGCCAGTAACGTTTATCTTTCCAGCTTTCCATTAAAAGTCTTTTTTACGAATTGTTGCCACAAGTTCACCCACTTTAATCCCATACTTATAAAACTGACTTCTATTCATTATAGTGCCATTTGGTAAAAGATACATCCAGTCCACCACTGCGAGTTCATGCCCACCAGCGTCCTCCGGTAATTTAATATTATAATTAAGATTAATCGTTGACCCACTTTGAGCACCAACTCCAGTTCCAATTAAATCAGAGGCTTCTGCAGAAATTTTTCCAGAATTCATTATAGTTAAGACCCACTTTCGATCTTGAACAGATCCATTATCGTAGACAAACCGTTCATTGATAATACCCTTATCACCATCCCAAATAGCATTCATATCAGCTACAAAACGAGAGTTTACTGCTCCAGTTGGTCCAAATATTATTCCCTCACACAAAAGCTCTCCAGAAAGAGTATCTCTTATATTAAAGGTAGGTTTTTGACCTCTATATTGATTCTGATTCTGATTAAAAAATG
Organism: uncultured Paracoccaceae bacterium; assembly: GCA_905181985.1. Lineage (GTDB taxonomy): Bacteria > Pseudomonadota > Alphaproteobacteria > Rhodobacterales > Rhodobacteraceae. The sequence goes on from CAJIZW010000037.1 coordinate 8,214, forward strand.
ATAATTTTTTTGATCGAATCAGCCAGACACTCACTACAACAACTGCACCTAAAGAAAAATATATTAAAGCTTCCATGTTACATCTCCTACAACGGAATACGAATCAAAAGTATCAAAGAAATACTCTTTAAGACACTGGGAACAAGCGCATACAGAATTGTTAAGGTTTGTATCGCTTCCACTGAATTTTCTTTACTGCCGACTTGATAACCAGAGTAATCTAGAATTGGCAAAAGGATAATTGCGGCGAATGCAAGCGAAGCCTTTGTAACAAAAGACCAAACACCAAAAGCCTGCGTCGCTTGCGTCGAAATTTTCTCAACTCTCTGAGCAAAAAGCGCCGGGAGAAGTGTAAAATCTGCACCAACACTAATCCCAGAAATGATACAAATTATTGAAAATTCAATGACATCTCTTTCCCCTAAAAACAAAACAAAACAGAAAGATAAAATAGATATTATCATTGCGATAAATAGAATTAATTTCTCGTTATACCGTCTTGCCAAAATTGCCCAAAATGGCGATGCCACAGCAGCAGATAAGAAAAAAATGACTAAGAGGACTCCCGTATATTCTGTGGCTATTAACACAGAATCTACAAAAAAAAGAAATAAACTTGATGTAACTGCTAATGGCGCGGCTCCAAGAAAAGATACTATAATAAGACTTTTTAAGATTGGATCTTTAAAAACTTTTTGAGTAGGCGAACGTGAGGATTCGATTTTTTCTGTCCACTCATTTCTCATTAAATACCACCCTAAGATTGCAACAAAAACAAAAATAAATGAAAAAATCATATAAGGGTGAGTGGTCTGACCCATTAAAAGTGTTGGGGTGGAGGCTGCCAAACAAACGCCTAGTAGGCCACCTGTCTCTCGCCATGCCGCTACTTTTTTGTGATTACCATTGATTGATTTTGCCTTCTGAACACCTTGGGCATAGAAGTTGATTGATAAAAAACTGTAAGTAGTGAACAAACCTATGCTAGTAAAAAAAAACCAAAGCAACGGTGACACTCTTGGAGAAACCCCAAACATTAACACCATTGAAATTCCAAGGATCATTACAGAAAACATTATATATCGTGGACGTTTGTTTCCTAACTTAGAACTTAATGTTCCCAAAAAGGGATCTTGAATACAATCAATTAACCTTAAAATAAATAGTACTGTGGCAAGCGCCGTTAAGCTGACGCCATAACTCTCTGCAAAAAATTTTGGTCCAAACATGTAAATAGGTAATCCAGCACTCGCGAGGACGGCTGCAAAAACAGAAAAAGGAAATAACCCTTTATTCAATTCATTTGTTTTTGGAATACTCACCGTGAAACATCGTTCTGTGGAGGTAACGGTTTTTTATGATATACTGCTCCCTTAAACCAAAGCTTTATAGCTTGGTAATGAATTAAAAATAAGACTCTCCATCCGCCTAGTGGGCGCCGTAAGGCTATTTTTAATATCGACAAATTTGTTAGTGGCTTTCTTTCACCTTGAAGGTTGGCATAAACACCATCTATTCCAGAGGTATAATCAATAACAATATTAACCTTTGTTCCAGTAAAGTTAAATTGAAATTGATACTCTCCAGCAACTGACTGGAAAGGCGAGACATGAAATACTTTTGTTGCTAATATCTTGTCCTGGCTTCTAATAGGTCTAACGTCACTGTGAGCACATATGTATGCATGCCTTTCACTAAAAGTATTACTTACCTCGGCAATGGCAACAATTAAGTTATTACTCTTGTCGTAACATAGCCAAAAACTGACAGGATTAAACACATGACCAAAAACTCTAACTTGAGTCAGTAAATATATTTTTTTTACATCGTTCAGAAAACCATGCGAATATAGAAGTTCAGTAGCCCACTTGGAACCCTGACCACCACTGACAGGACCTCCATGATCTTTATCATAAAAAGACATTACATTTTTTTTATTATGCGAAAACAAAAGCGGTTTCGTATAATCGACTCCACAGTCTATCAGTAAATAATCCACTTTAAATTTAAATTCATTATTGATCTGTCCCTTTCGAGCATGAAAAGTAGTCCCCGAAATATATTCAATCTGTGTCAAACAGTTAAATCCCCTCGCGACGGATTCATTAATTTAGTCGCAACATTTATAGCACTTGAGTACCCATCTTCATGGAAGCCATTTTGCATCCAAGCACCAGCAAACCACGTTCTATTTTGGCCATTTATTTCCTTAATTTTTTGTTGTGATGACAAGGTTTTCAAATCATAAACTGGGTGTCTAAATGTAACACTGTCGTAGATCAGTTCTTGTTTAATATCCCTACTTGAATTTAAAGTAACAAAGATGGGGTCTTCCTTAGGTATAGGCTGCAACGAATTCATCCAGTAAGTTAAGTCTATCTTATTCGAGGTTTTATTTCTACTTTCACTATAAACCCAACTAGACCACACTCTTTTAGTGACAGGCATTAATGATTGGTCTGCATGTAAAACAGCGTCGTTTTCCTGATAATGGATTGCTCCAAGTGAAAGCTTTTCATCTTCTGTTGGGTCAGCTAATAAACTGAGCGTATCATCTGCGTGGGTAGCTAATACAACCTCATCAAATTCTTCCTCTAGACCAGATAAGGTTTTAATTCTGACCTTATCAAAGTTCCGACTTATCTTATTTACGTTACAACCTAATCTAATCTCAACATTTTGTGATTTCATACGCTGCTCTAATTTCTCAACATATTTTATGGATCCTCCGTTGATTGTTAGCCACTGATGTTGACCAGTCATACTAAGCAACGCGTGGTTTTTCATAAAATTAACTAGTGCTTCCGCCGGAAAACTTTCCATCTGTTCTACTGGCATAGACCAAATTGCTCCAGTTATAGGAAACAAGTAATAATCCTTAAACCAACTACTTGTTCCTACAATTTTTAGTAATTGTTTTATACTCATATCAGAATTTTTAGATACAGACTCAGCTCGGGAATTAAATTTTGTAATATCTTTAAGCATTCTTAAAAACTTTGGTCGAAAAGCATTTTGTCTTTGAGCAAAAACAGAGTTTAGGCTTGCTAAACCATATTCTAACCGACCTCCATCAAATGAAGCACCAAAGGTCATATTGCTATTTACTATTTCTACTTCCAGCTCATTAAATAGTTTTGTAAGGTTCGGATAATTAGCTTTGTTGAAAACAATAAACCCTGTGTCAACTGGCTGATTTCCGTACTTTCCTGCAATTACTGTCCTGGCGTGACCGCCGAGCCTTTTCTCTGACTCGAACAATACCACCTCATTGGTTTTAGAAAGCAAATATGCAGCTCCCATTCCAGATATCCCAGCACCAATCACAGCAATTCGCTTTGGTGGATGTACACGATGACCAAATTCCATCAAATATTCCTACTTTATATTTATTAATATATTATTTTTTTAGAGGTATAATAGTGTCTACACGTTCTGACTCTAGCTCTTCAAAATCAAAATTATCTAGCTTCTCCGAACGCTTACCTGCCCGCCCTGCTGCGATATTAATACCCTCTAAATCCTTTAAGGCGGCAGAAAAGTGTGTATCAAGCTTTCCTGCACGTTCGACGATGAGTTTTACATCTTTGTTTACTAGACTTAATGTTTTTCGAATTTCTCCCGCCTGCTCCTGCATTCTTGCATCTTTTAGTATTGCTCTCATAGTATGAAGCGTCGCCATACAGGTAGTTGGAGAAACTATCCAGACCTTAGCTGAAAAACCTTCTCTAACTACTTCAGGCAGTTTCGCATGCAATTCTGCATATACCGCCTCAGAAGGTAAAAACATCAACGCCCCATCTGCTGTTTCACCTTCAATTAGATATTTTTCTGAAATAGCCCGTATATGCGTTTTGACAGATTGTTTCAATAAAGCAAGTGACTTTGCTTTTTCCTCATTTGTGTTTGCAGAAATTAGTTTTTCATAAGCCTCTAATGGGAACTTTGCGTCAATAACAATTGGTCCTGGCGGATTAGGTAAATATATTAAACAGTCAGCTCTCTTACCATTACTAAGAGTATGCTGAAAAGAGTAGCTATCTGGAGGAAGTGCTTTCTTAACAATATCATTAAGTTGAATTTCTCCAAAAGCTCCTCTGGTCTGCTTATTAGATAAGATATCCTGAAGGCTTAAAACATCGCCTGATAGCTTTTCAATATTTGATTGTGCCTTATCAATTGTTGAAAGTCTTTCCTGAAGCTGGGTAAGGGATTTATTGGTCTTTTCAGAAGAACCAGTCAATGTTTCCTTCACCTGCGCTTCTAGATCAGATAAAGATCTAGCCGATTTTAATGCATTATCATGCAAATGCTCCGACATTTGACGTTGGACTTCAGCAAGCCTGACCTCCATATTTTGGACAGACATTGTGTGCGCCTTATTCAAAGATTCTAAGCTACCTGTTAGCTGGGATTGCCCTCCATTTAGGTTTTGAACCGTTTGGTTAAGTTGAGAGATATAGGTTTTAAGAGTGTCTTCATTTTCTGGTTGCCTAAATAGGCGCCGCATCAAATATAACAAAAATAAAAATAATAGGAACAAACCAACAGATAAAATAAGTATTGAGCTCATATTAATAGAAAAAATTGATGTAACTTGTTCTGTTATCATGTTCTCCCAAACATTTTTTCAATATCAGACAACTTTAATTGAACATATGTCGGACGGCCGTGATTGCACTGCCCTGAGTGCGGTGTTCTTTCCATTTCTCTAAGCAAGGCATTCATTTCATCAGGCTTCATTCTCCTTCCAGATCTTACAGACCCATAGCATGCTATTTTACTAAGAACAGCCTCTATCCTATCGACAATTATTGTACTATTGGATTGATCCTTAAGTTCATCTAAAATATCAAAAACCATCGATTTTGGATTTATCACTCCCAAAATCGCTGGTGTTTCCCGAACTATAATTGATCCAGACCCAAATCCCTCAATGATAAGACCGCATTGTTTTAAATCATCAGAATTCAATAATAAAAGTTCTATATCATTTTGATCTATCTCAATAATTTCTGGCAAAAGCAAAGCCTGCGACTTAACCCCATTATCTCGTAATTGTTGTTTAAGTTTTTCATAAACTAAACGCTCATGGGCAGCGTGTTGATCAACAATAACCACCCCATCTACTGTTTGTGAAATAATATAGTTTTCATGAAACTGCCCTCTGGCAACGCCTAGTGGTAGATGCTCATCACCACGATCTTCAGTTATATCAACTCTTGCTTCTGAGCCTATTACTTGTTCATCTAATAAATAGTTTTCTGGTATCTTAGCCATTTCACTTTTAGGCCCATAGTATTGTTTACTCTGTTGGTAGCTCAAACTGTTAGGCCTAAATGCACCGAGCAACCCATGGGAAACAGTAGTGGATGTCCGGTGCCCTGCTGTAGCTAGAGCTCCCTTAATAGATGAAATTATTAAACCTCTTACAGTTCCAGGATCCCTGAATCGAACTTCAGCTTTTGTAGGATGTACATTAACATCAACATCCACTGGATTGCATTCTAGAAATAACGCATAAGCAGGGTGTCTATCACGAACAATTAAGTCCGAATAGGCGGCTCGTACAGCACCCATTAAAGCCCTATCTTTAATCGGGCGTCCATTTACAAATAAATATTGAACTGTAGCGGATCCCCTAGAGTATGTTGGGAGAGCTCCATAACCAAATAATTTTATACCGTCTCTATTATAATCCAACTCAAATGAGTTTTCCCAAAATTCAACGCCAAGAACTTCCTTAAGCCTTGCCTTTAGCGCTTGGAGAAGGGGCCCATCCTGTCTAGTTGCCTTAAAGGTATCTTTATCAGGTTTTTTTCCCGATAAATCCTTAACCAAAAAGGTTACATAAGGCTCAGCTATTGAAAGGCGTTTCACAGTATCTAATATAGCAATCATTTCGGCACGATCTGTCCTTAAAAACTTCAAACGAGCCGGAATAGAATAAAATAAATTAGAAATTTCAACCTCTGTTCCTCGAACCATAGCAGCCGGCTTCGTTGACCCGATTACTCCTGCACTTGCAGAAATTGTTGAAGCAGTCATTGAATCAAAAAACTTTGAGGTAATTTTTAAATGCGAAACTGCTGCCAAAGAAGGCAAAGCCTCCCCCCGAAACCCGAACGTTGAAATATTCAATAGATCTGATCCATCTATTTTTGATGTCGCATGCCGTGACAAAGCCAGCTCTAAAGATCCTTCTGGAATTCCTTGGCCATCATCCCTTACTTTTAGACATGTTTTACCACCATCTTTTACAAAAATTTCTACTTTCA
>CAJIZW010000038.1 GCA_905181985.1 uncultured Paracoccaceae bacterium
CTAATACCCGAAATACAGAGTCCCATATGTGCCCGTCAAGCATAGGAATGGAGCCCAAGTATATATCTCCCTGTGCTAGAGCCAACAAATTATCTTTATAATTTGGTTGGAAACTTCCGGTGTCTGAATGCCGGCCGTAATCCCCAGGTAATAGATCAATAAGAGTGTCAGGAATTATAAATCCAATTAAATCGGCAATTGGAAGCCACTTCCACCAAAAGAGCGTTGAACCTTTATATCCGCCACCCGCTTCTATGTTAGGGTTGGCCAACTTTAAAAATTGAGCAATAACGTCAGTAGGTTTAGGCAACCATCTTCCCGAACCTTGCTCAGTACATTGAGTTCTAGACTTGATTACTCCAGCCCCTGGAACAAACAGTGTATCAATTAGTTTTAGACCTCCCTTGGTCTCATCTATTGCTAGGAATAAGTCTGTTACAGCATCGTTTAAGCCATCTAATGCCTGGGGTGGAAAGATTGTTCCATCGTCCAATCTCTTGAATATTCGTTCAACCGCCTTAACATAGGTTTTCCTTCTAATTAAAGTATCCTCATCAAAGGCAGAGGACTTATTTGTAGCTTTAATTAAAGAGATCTTCTTTTTAGTAGATTCTATAAGTGAATCTCCGGCATTAGACTTGTTACGGGTTTTAAGAAAAGTTTTTGTTATAATACTGGCCTGATCACTAATTGAATCAAATAATACCCCTTTAGGTGTGATTGGAAGTAATGGAATTTCTGTATAGGTTGTTCCCCAATTAGGCTGAACTAATGCGTCTTTTGTGGGTAAGAAATCATCAAAACCCGAACGAAGTTCTACGCTAAGTGTTCTTAAATCAGAACTGATTTTTTTTAAGGACTCTACTGATTCTGTACTTTGGTTTTTCTGATTTGAAAAAATTCCAATTATTGCTTTTGAATTTTCAATAATTTCTATTAACTCAGCTTGTTCAACTTTGTTGAAAACGCTAGTAGGCATGCCGGATAATAGTATTTCAAGCTGTTCAGAGTTTCGCCTAGTTAATATTGTCGACTTAAAATACCTAGAATTTATTGGTAAGGTAGCAGTTATTGGAGCAATAGCTGTTTCCAACTTAGCAATTTGACACATTTCATTCCCAGCTTCAGGAAAGAATGCTCTTCCAATTCCCCAAGAAAAATAAAACCAAAGTAACAAAACTGAAGAAACGCCTGTTATAGTCCAATACCAACCTCCCAGGGTTCGCTCAGGATCACCAAAAACTTCATCTTTCTCTCTAAAAGCTGTTTGTTTCACACCGATAAAAATTGATATTGTAAAGCAACAAAGTAATAAAATTATTACTATAGCGGCGATGAAAGCTCTCTCTTCAGAAACCCAACTAAGCACCGCCCATTATCTCCTCTTCCATATCCCAAATCATAGAAAGGATCTCTTCTCTTACATCCCCAAAACGTGGATCGTGTTTTATCTCTCTTAGTGATTTGGTTAATCCCTCTTCAGCAAACGGTAGATTATATTCCTTATGAATGCGTCCAGGTCGAGGGGCCATAACGAAGAGACGTTCTCCTAATAGAAGTGCCTCCTCGACAGAGTGAGTAATTATCAAAATAGTTTTTCCAGTTTCTTTCCATAACTCTAATATTAGGGATTGCATTTTCTCTCGGGTAAGTGCGTCTAGAGCTCCAAGTGGTTCATCCATTAAAATAACATCTGGATCATTTACTAGACATCTGGCAAGAGCAACCCGCTGTTGCATGCCTCCGGACAATTGATAAGTTGGGGTATCTCCAAATCCTTGCAGGCCAACGATATTAAGCCATTTATCAACGAGTTTTTTGGCTTCAGCTTTAGGTGTTTTTTTCATCCTTAAACCGAAGTCTACATTTTTAGATACAGTTAACCATTCAAACAATGCCCCTTGTTGAAAGACCATTCCCCTTTCAACACTTGGACCTTCAATGAGGTTTCCTCCCAAGGACATACTTCCCGCCGTTGGGTTTAGAAATCCAGCAATCATGTTTAGAAGTGTAGTTTTACCACAACCAGATGGACCTAATACAGATAACAGCTCACCTTTTTTTAGAGAGAAGTTTATATCCTTTAGAGCTTCAATTTTTGAGCCGGTTTGAGGGTTTGTAAAGGTCATATTTAGGTTTTTACAAATCAAATCTGACATTTTGAACCACCAGTAAGAATAAATTTAATAATTATCTTTATTAAATGAAGCAAGGCCTAGGAAAGGCCTTGCTTACTTATTTAGCTTCCTTTGACGTTTAATCTAAGAATGAACCGTCTATTGTTTTTGCTATAGTTAGCCCATCGGAAGAATCTGAGAACAGAGTACCCAGAGCGGCAGCTGCACTAGCTGCAATACCGTCTTTTCCGAAATAGTTTTTGAGCTGCTCTTCCTCTGACATGAAAATCATTCCAGCCATTTGAGAAGTTACGTCTTGAACGCTCATTCCAGCATCTGCTGCAACTTTTGCAAGTTGTGCATCACTAGCTTTCCATGCTGCATTTGCTTCTGCAGTAACATCAAGAAAAGTTCTTAGAAGATCAGGATTTTCTGTAGCAAATTTCTCAGTTACTGAGATGACATCAAAAGATCCAATCCCCATTTCTACTTTTTGGGCTGATGACATAATTGGTGTTCCAACTTCTCCAGCAGCTTTTGATGAGTTGCCACCAAAAATACAAGCCATATCAACTGCACCATCTGCAAGAGATTTTGCGCCGTCCGCTGGTGCTTGGTCAACAATAGTCATTGTTGACATGTCAACATTCAAAGCGTTCATGTAGCTTTTAAAAGCAAAGTCTGCCATTGTGTTTAAAGGTACAGCAACTGTTTTTCCTTCAAGCTCAGAAGCATTTGATGAGTCTATCCCTAGACCATTTTTCACAAAGCAATCATTTGCTTCGTATACCATAGCTACTCCAACCATTTTCAGAGGATGCCCTTGCTGGATAGCAGTAACAAATGGCGCTAGTCCTTGTGAGTAAGCGATGTCTATATCACCAGCTAACATTGCTTCTGTCATTTGAACCCCTGTTGAGAAGTCAGTCCAGTTGACATCGACACCCATAGCATCGTCATAGGCTTTGTCGACTTTAGAGATTTGGTTAGGTGTGCCCCATTCTAAAAAGAAAGCTACATTTACGCTATCTGCTGCGTATGCTGTGGATGTAGCGGCTAGTGTTACTGTGGTTGCTACTAACGTAGTAACCTTTTTAAAAATATTATTCATATTCCCCCCTTGGATTGGTTTAATGATATGATTCTAAATAAACTTTATAAACATTAGAATCACTCTTCGTAGACGAGTCTCATATCATGAGTTTATTGTTTACGCGAGAAAATTTTAGCGGGTGTGAAGTGGTTTGGCTTAAGTTAAAATCACCATGTTAATAGAGACTAATTATCTTAAGTAATTGAGTAGCTATTATAAAAGCGAATGTTAGCTATCAATACGAAGTATTTACTTATTAAAATTTCTCATTAAGAGTTCCCATTATGAAAAAAAGATCTAGATTAGGTGTGGACATAGGAGGCACGTTTACCGATGTCGTTTTAGAGCATCAAGGAAAACTATACTCTAATAAAGTGTTAACTACTTTTGATATTCCGGAAGACGCTATAATAGAGGGCATTAAAGGTGTTTGTCAGAAGTCTGGTGTACTTCCTAGCGAGATAGAACAAATAATTCATGGTACCACGTTGGCTACGAACTCTTTGATTGAAAGGCGTGGGGCCAAAATAGCTTTGATTACCACAAAGGGATTTCGAGATGTTATCGAAATGCGTACGGAAAGTCGTTTCGAACAATATGATTTAAACTTAGTTTTACCGATACCATTAGTGCCCAGAAACTGTCGATATACATTAAACGAGAGAGTTGATGCACAAGGAAGTATTCTAAAGGAATTAAGGCAAGAAGACGTTGATAAATTGATTGACGTAATTGAAGTGGCAAATTTTGAAAGTGTAGCAGTTGGATTTATCCACTCTTACCTAAACCCAAGCCACGAGCGTATGTTGGAGAAATCTTTAAGGGAGAGACTTCCGCATGTAAGCGTATCGTTATCATCGGCGGTGTCACCACAGATGCGAGAATATGAACGTTTCAACACTGTTTGTGCAAATGCTTTCGTAAAGCCTATGATGAAGAGCTATTTAGATCGTTTGACAAACCGTTTGTCAGAACAGGAAGTTAATTGCCCAGTCTTTTTGATGCATTCTGGAGGAGGAATTATTTCCCTTGATAGTGCTACCGAATTTCCAGTACGCCTAATTGAAAGTGGGCCAGCTGGCGGAGCGATTTTTGCAGCAAAAATTGCTGAAAGACATGACCTCGATAAGGTTCTTTCTTTTGATATGGGAGGAACCACGGCAAAAATTTGTTTGATAAAGGATAAATCCCCAAAGACTGCTAGGGTATTTGAAGTAGCCAGGACCTATCGGTTTAAAAAAGGATCAGGAATGCCAATTTCGATACCTGTCATTGACATGGTTGAGATTGGGGCAGGGGGTGGGTCGTTAGCTAATATTGACTCGATGAATCAAATTCGAGTTGGACCAGAAAGTGCGGGCTCGAAACCAGGTCCTGCTTGTTATGACCTTGGTGGAAATAGACCGGCTGTTACGGATGCGGATTTATTACTAGGTCGTTTGGATGGAGATAATTTTGCTGGAGGGTCCATAAACCTTAGCGTTGAAAAATCTAAAGTAGCACTGGGAAAGGAAATTGGTGAAGCACTTTCTATGGAGCCCATTGAAAGTGCGTTTGGTGTTTCCGAGGTTGTAGACGAAAACATGGCAAACGCTGCTAGAATGCACGCTGTGGAAAATGGCGAGGATTTAGCAGAATTTACAATGATTGCTTTTGGTGGTGCTGCTCCCTTACATGCTGCTAGATTATGTCAAAAGTTAGGCATTAAAAAATTTATTGTTCCTTCGGGTGCAGGTGTGGGTTCAGCAATCGGTTTCTTACGTGCTCCATTTAGCTTTGAAGCAACCAAAAGTGTTTTTATGCCACTAGGGAAGTTTAATCAGGAAGTTGTTCTAAAGATTTTAAAAGAGTTAACTACTGAATCTACAAGCTTCGTAAAAAACTGTGGCACTGAAGAACCAATAGTTATCGAGGCTAAAGCGTATATGCGATATTCTGGTCAGGGTTGGGAGATACCTGTGATTATAGATAGCGTTCAAATGGTGGATCCTACCAAAAATAAGTTTCAAGAAGCATTCGAACTACAATATAAATCTTTGTTTGGCCGCCTTGTTCAAGGGTTAGATGTTGAGATTACTGTTTGGTCAGTAAATGCTGTTGCGAATACAGCTTCCGAATATTCTGAGTCTATTGTTGTTTCCAATAAATCAAAAACTGAATTAGAAAGTACTAAAGTACGTGATTTATTTGACCCTGCCTTAGGAAAATTTACTGAGGCAAAAATAGCTGATCGAAAAGCACTGAGTAGCTCGAGTTATTTTACTGGTCCAGCTGTCTTGGTTGAGGATGAAACAACGATTATAATCCCAACAAATTTTATATCAGAAGGAAGAGAAGATGGCAGCATAGTTGTTAAGAGGGTAGACCAATGACCTCAAAAGTTTCTTTTCAAGTAATGTGGAATCGTTTGATTTCTATAGTTGAAGAGCAAGCTCAGGCTTTAGTTAGAACTGCTTTTTCTACGTCTGTTAGGGAGGCAGGAGACCTGTCTGCGGGTGTCTATAACCGTAATGGAGAAATGATAGCTCAGGCTGTTACGGGAACCCCTGGTCATGTAAATGCTATGGCGGACTCCGTCGCACATTTTATACGCCGCATTCAGGTAGTTAATATGTTTGAGGGAGATATATATATAACTAATGATCCTTGGGAGGGAACAGGGCACTTACACGATATTACAGTTGTAACACCATCTTTTTTTGCAGGACATTTAGTTGGTTTTTTTGCATGTACCGCTCATATTGTAGATATTGGCGGTCGAGGGTTTGGGGCAGATGCAAACTCGGTTTATGAGGAAGGTCTATATATCCCTATTATGAAATTTGTGGATAAGGGGGAGGTCAACCAAACTTTAATAGCAATTGTGAGAGGTAATGTAAGGGAACCTGATCAGGTAGTGGGAGATATTTTTGCTTTAGGAACCTGTAATGAAATTGGACATCGTCGTTTGGTTGAAATGATGAACGAGTTTGAACTTTCTGAGTTAGAGGAAGTTAGCGAATTCATTTTT
>CAJIZW010000039.1 GCA_905181985.1 uncultured Paracoccaceae bacterium
AACTAATGAAAAATTAACGAGGCATGATTTAGATTTTTTGAAAAATTATTTTTTTTCTAATGTTTTTGCCGTTTTGTCACCACTAGCAATTGATCCGGCACATCCATTTCCTTTTATACCGAATTCAGGGTTAGCCTTGGCTTTGGAGTTAGAAAAAGAGAAAGATGGTAGTATTTTACGAGCACTTTTGCCGGTACCGTCTCAAATAAACAGGTTTATAAAATTACCCTCTGATCTCAAAAATCATAGATATCTACTATTAGATAATTTACTGTTGATGAATATAAAAAACCTTTTCCCAGGTTTTAAATTAAATGGGCATTGCACGTTTAGTGTCCTTAGGGATAGTGACATTGACGTTGAAGAAGAAGCTGATGATTTAGTTAGAGGGTTTGAAGTTGCTTTAAAGAGACGAAGGACTGGAGAAGTAGTTCGTCTGAAAGTTTCTAAAAATGCACCGGTTGAGTTACGCTCCCTTATAATGAGCTCATTAGATGTGAATGAGTATGAAGTTATCGAGGTTGAAGGTATGATTGGTTTATCTGATTTGAAAGAATTAGCTAATGTGCCTCGTAAAGATTTGTTATGGGCACCTTTTTCGCCGCGCATTCCTGAACGAGTTTTGGATCATGATGGTGATATTTTCAAATCAATAAAGCAAAAAGATATGCTTTTACATCACCCTTATGAAACTTTTGAAACTGTTATTAGTCTCCTAAAACAAGCGGCAGCTGATCCAAATGTGGTTGCTATCAAACAGACGCTCTATAGAACCTCCAATGAAAGCCCAATAGTAGATGCTTTATGTGTTGCTGCTGAAAATGGGAAATCTGTAACTGCTCTGGTAGAATTAAAAGCTAGATTTGATGAAGAGGCTAATATTAGGCAAGCTCGAAAGTTAGAAAATGCAGGAGCGCATGTGATATATGGCTTTACTAAGTATAAAACACACGCAAAAATCAGCACTGTAGTAAGGAGGGAGAACGAAAAACTTGTCACTTACACACATTTTGGTACAGGAAACTATCACCCGATAACTGCTAAATTTTATACAGATTTAAGTTTATTTACATGTGACTCATCTTTAGGGAAAGATGCTACAAAGGTTTTCAATTATATTGGAGGTTACGCTACTCCTGAGCACCTTGAAAATCTTAGTATTTCGCCTATCAATTTAAAGGCAAAACTTCTTTATATGATTAATCAAGAGATTGTAAATTCTGATGCAGGAAAACCTGGTCAGATATGGGCGAAAATGAACTCTATAATTGATCCTGAAATTATTGATGCTTTATATAAGGCATCCAATCGTGGTGTAAAAATAAGTTTGGTAATTCGAGGTATATGTGGTGTCAGGCCGGGAATAAAAGGCTTAAGCGAAAACATTAGGGTTAAGTCTATTGTTGGTCGATTCTTAGAGCATTCGCGTATAGTTTGCTTTGGAAATGGAAACTTATTGCCCTCTCAAGAAGCAACGGTATTTATCTCTTCCGCAGATTGGATGGGTCGCAACTTGGATTGGAGAGTTGAGACGCTGGTAGAGATCAAAAATCCAACAGTGAAAGCGCAGGTCGTTAGTCAAATAATGACCGCAAACTTAGCAGATACTTCACAAAGTTGGGTTCTTTCTGGTGAAGGTGATTATATAAGGAACGTTAATTCAGATGATGTTATGCCTTTTGATTGTCATAAATTTTTTATGGAAAATCCATCTCTTTCAGGTCGTGGTTCGGCGGGAGCTGGGGATGTTCCGAAGCTTGTAAACATTAATTAGTAAAGGTTTCATTAATGCTGGCAATCAGAATGCGATATTGTGGAGGCCTTGCTTTTGGTTGGTAAGATTTCGTTAGAAAAACTGGAACTAGATAATACTTCAAGTAACAATCGCATGTTTTCAAGTGCTAGGCTGAAGTCCTTAACAAGGGTCGGTGTAATCGATATTGGATCTAACTCTGTGCGTATGGTTGTTTTTGATGGAGCTGCACGAAGTCCAGCTTATTTTTTTAATGAAAATATCTTTTGTGGGTTAGGTGAAGGATTAGGAAAAGGTGGGGTACTAAATTTAAAAGCGAAAGAACGGGCATTTAGGGCACTTTCTCGATTTTCTACACTGATAAAAAGTATGAAAATAAGTCCTATAACATGTGTAGCTACGGCGGCGGTGAGACAAGCGACAGATGGTCAAAAATTTTGTCAGGATGTTTTTTTAAAGACAGGTCTAACCATTAAGGTATTAACTGGAATAGAAGAAGCAAATTTGTCTGCTCAAGGGGTGTTTTTAGGTTGGCCTGAGGCTGATGGAGTGATGTGCGATATTGGAGGTTCATCGCTGGAAGTGGCAGAAATAGGAAATGGTGTGGTTGGAAAATGTGTATCAATCCCGTTGGGTCCATTAAATTTGATGCCACTAATGTTAGATAAAAAGGCTCTTAAGAAAAAAATTGATCAGGATGTGAAATACATTGGAAATCATTCACAGTTTTCTGGAAAAGACCTTTTTTTAGTTGGAGGTTCATGGAGGGCAATCGCTCGCCTTGATATGGAAAGACGTAGATACCCTTTAAAAGTTTTGCACGAATATCGGATGACGCAAGAATCAGTGTCTGAAACGGTTAAATGGATTTTATCTAAAGATATAAAAAAACTAGGAACTGTGTCTGGTCTCTCAAAATCTAGACTTAGGTTGGTTCCAATAGCAGCCCGTGTTTTAAGAGCTCTTTCAAGAGAATTAAAACCCCGATCTATTTTTCTTTCTAGTTATGGAATAAGAGAGGGACTTTTGTATGAGCAGATGCCATATAAATTAAAAAGACTTGATCCTTTGCTAGAAGCTTGTCGTTTAGATGAAGAACAAAATGCCAGATTTCCTGGTTTTGGGTCTGAATTATATAAATTTATTAAGCCAATATTTAAAGATGTATCTAATGAGAGGGTAAGGTTAATAAAATCTGCGTGTTTACTTCATGATGTTAACTGGAGGGCACACCCAGATTATAGAGCAGAAGTATGCTTTGATAACGCTACGAGGGCAAATCTGGGTGGACTGACTCATATGGAGCGTATTTTTTTGGGAGTCTCTTTACTTCATCGTTATAAGAATAGACGAAAGTATACAAACTACCAAAAAGCATTAAGCCTTTTGAGTGACATCGAGCTACGAGAGGCTGAAGTTTTAGGGAAAGCTATGCGTTTTGGCGCAACATTTTCTAGGTCTGGTGAACGTATTCCAGCTAAGCTTGAGTGGGATTCAAAGCAAAAATTAATTAAATTAACCCTTAAAGCGAAAAGTAAATCATTATATGGTGAGATTGTTGCTATAAGGTTTTCGTCACTTGCAAAGGCCTTGGGAGCTGTGCCTGAGGTAATTTAAACAAAAGGATCAATAATTAATTTAGTGATCTTGGCAATAGGCTAGGTTTAGCTTAAGCAATTACTTTTAATTAAACCGTGAGTTGTTAGTATGCGATTAACCAAATATTTTATACCGGTATTAAAAGAAACTCCGTCAGAAGCTCAAATCGTGAGTCATCGCTATATGCTCAGAGCAGGGATGATTAAGCAATCTAGTGCTGGGATATATTCCTGGCTCCCGCTAGGATTTAAAGTACTTCAAAAAATAGAAAAAATAGTTCACGAAGAACAAATGGCAGCCGGACATATTCCTATGTTAATGCCAACGCTACAATCAGCTGATCTATGGAAAGAAAGTGGAAGGTACGAAGACTACGGCGAAGAAATGCTTAGAATAACAGATCGGCATGGTCGAGATATGTTGTACGGTCCTACCAATGAAGAGTTAATTACGGATATATTCAGGTCACATGTTACCAGCTACAAAGATTTACCATTAACACTCTATCATATCCAATGGAAGTTCAGAGATGAAATTCGACCTCGATTTGGAGTTATGCGAGGTCGAGAATTTTATATGAAAGATGGTTATAACTTTGACCTCGATTATGAAGGGGCGATGCACTCATATAATCGACATATGATAAGTTATTTAAGGTCATTTGAGAGAATGGGGTTAAAGGCAATTCCAATGAGAGCAGATAGTGGTCCTATTGGGGGAGATGATACACACGAATTTCTAGTTTTAGCAGAAACTGGAGAAAGTGAAGTTTTTTACGATAATCGAATTCTAGATTTAGCATTTGGTAATAAAGAGGTTAACTATGAGCAGAGAAGTGAATGTGCAGGTTTAGTTGAAAATTGGACCAAGCCCTATGCAAGGACTAAAGAAACACATGATGAAACTTTATTTAACATGGTTTCAGAAGAACATAGGAAAGAATCTCGGGCAATAGAAGTTGGACAGATTTTTTATTTTGGAACAAAATACTCTGATTCAATGAATGCTAAGGTTCAAAATGATAAAGGGGAAAATGTATCCGTTCACATGGGAAGTCATGGTATTGGAGTATCTCGTTTAGTTGGGGCGATAATAGAGGCTAATCATGATGAAAAGGGTATAATCTGGCCTGAGGGTGTGACTCCATTCCATTGTGGATTAATAAATCTTAGGCAAGGAGATGATGAAACAGATTTAGCGTGTGAAAAAATTTACACAAGTTTAAAACTTGTTGGGTTAGACGTATTATATGATGACCGAACGGAGCGCGCTGGTGGAAAATTTGCTACAATGGATCTTTTAGGGTTACCTTGGAGAATAACAGTGGGACCTCGAGGATTAAAAAATAATGTTGTCGAGTTGGTCAGTAGACGCACTGGAGTAAGTGAAGAGGTGTCAATAGACCAAGTTTCAAAAAGGTTAGCTGTAATTTATGGGTTAGTATGATAACTTAGAGACTAACTAACTTTTATTTAATTACTTTTACAAACTTTCAGGTAACTTTTTGTCAATTTGAAGATAGGCTAAATGAATGTTTTTTTCAAATTTTGAATTTTTAATAGCATGGCGTTACCTTCGAGCAAAGCGCTCGGATGGTGGTATAAGTGCGATGACCTGGATTAGTTTAATTGGTATTACTCTCGCTGTGATGGCTCTAATCGTAACATTAGCGGTTAGATCAGGTTTTAGGCATGAGTTTGTTGAAAGTATCTTGGGAGCAAATGCTCACATTACTTTATACAACTCTGGTAAACTTGGATCTACCGGAGGTTATTCAAGGGGAATAGAAAACTATAAATTAATTTCAGAAAAGCTTAATGGCTTTGATAGTGTTTTGAATGCAGCACCCCTGGTAAAAGGTCAACTGATGGCATCAGGAAATGGTAGAAATATAGGCGTAGAGGTTTTTGGGATTCAAAAGAAAGACCTCATGTTTACAAAGAAAGTTGTGGAACCAGAGAAATCTTATGGTGATTTAGAAAATTTTACTGATGGGTTGGCTCTTGGGTTGGGCGTGGCTAGAGAACTAGGTGTATTTGTTGGAGATAAAGTTCAACTAACTTCCCCAGATGGGTTAAAGACTGCTTTTGGAACGAGCCCAAGAGTTTCCCTTTTTGAAGTGGTTTATATATTCCAGGTTGGAAGATATGATATTGACCGAACGCGTGTTTATATGCCTTTCAAAGAGGCACAGATTTTTTTCAACCGAGAAAACTCTGCTGATGAGGTGGAGATAACTTTATTTAAACCTGAATCAATTAAAGAAGAATTAAAACAGAAAATAAATAGTACATTCCCACAATTGTCTTACTGGACTTGGAGAGATAGTTCTGGTGCATTTTTGCAAGCACTTGAGATGGAAGATAATGTTATGTTTTTAATTTTATCTATTTTAGTTTTGATTGCATCTATGAATATTGTATCTGGTTTAATTATGTTGGTTAAAAATAAGGGCAAGGACATAGGTGTTTTGCGTACTTTAGGGGTCACTCAAAACTCAATATTAAAGATTTTTTTCCTTTGTGGCGTTTCTGTTGGGGTAGTTGGAACGGTGTTTGGTTTAGTTTTTGGATGCCTAATTACTTTTTATATTGAGCCAATTTTTGATTTATTAGACTATATTCTTGGTGGTGGAGTTTGGGACCCTTCTGTTAGATACTTATCTAGGTTGCCCGCCAAATTGGAGTTAACAGATGTCATTTCAACTGTTTGTCTATCATTGTTTCTCAGTTTTACAGTAACAATTTTTCCAGCTCGCCGTGCTTCAAAAATGAATCCAGTCGAGGCTCTGAGACATGAGTAGTCCGGTATTAACGCTATCAGATATATACAAGAGTTATCATAAGGGGACATCAAGGGAAGTAAGTGTTTTAAATAGAACTAATTTTTCTGTAAGCTCTGGAGAGATTGTTGCTTTAGTGGCGCCTTCAGGAGCAGGAAAATCAACACTTTTACATATTGCTGGTTTGCTAGACGAAGCTGATTCAGGAAACGTATTTTTGTCAGGAGAGAAAGTAACTGGACGATCTGATAACTTTCGTACTGAACTGCGAAGAAACAAAATTGGGTTTATCTACCAATCTCATCATCTCTTGCCTGAATTTAGTGCTCTTGAGAATATTGTACTTCCGCAGTTAGTTGCAGGTGTGTCCAAAGTGGAAGCTATTTTACGAGCAAATAGTTTACTTAAGAAGGTAGGGATTTTCTCACGAAGAGATCATAGGCCTGGTACTCTTTCTGGGGGTGAACAACAGCGAGTTGCATTTTGTCGAGCAATAGCAAACCAACCAGCACTTTTACTGGCTGATGAACCAACTGGAAACCTAGACCCTGAAACTGCTGAAAATGTTTTCAATACTTTAATAGAGTTGACTCATGAAACTGGTTTGGCAGCTCTTGTTGCAACTCATAACTTAGGGCTAGCTGGTCGTATGGATCGGGTTATTCACTTGGAGCGGGGGGTAATTACAGATTAAAGTTTTATGTAATTTGTTGCTCAAAAAAATCTCCTATTAGGTTTACGGTTTGATCGCGAACCTTCTTAACTTCCATTATTAATTCATGTTTTGCATTTTGAACTGTTACTAATTTTCCTATATCCCATTCAGATATCCTTTTTCTAATTGCTAAAGTATCGATTATTGTTTCATTTGACCCAACAAGGACTAAACTAGGAACTGGGGGTGCAATTATTTTGGCTAACCTCTCGCATTCTTTTAAAGTTTCGTACATCCATCCAAGTGTAGGACTACCCAGCATGAGTTCTGGGTAACTATTAAGTTGATTCTTAATCCTTCCATACATATTTTGGGAGTTTGTTAGGACATTTTTTTCAAATGGGGTGTATAAAACATAATTTTCTGCTCGACCACCTGGGACCACTTTAGTTGATAAAGGCCCCATCTTCGCTAGAGGCGCTACAATTTTTGAAAGTAATTTTGCTAATGGCGAAATCGAAAGACCCCACATAGGGCTTGTAAAAACAGCAGCTTTAAAAGGTAATTCATTTACTAAACTTCGCATGGCGATACATCCTCCCATCGAATGGGAAAGAAGATATAGGGGTTCTGGTAGATTTAACGAATAGAATGCTTTAATTGTAGCCATCACATCCTTTTGATAATCTGAATATTTTTTTATATGACCAATCGATCTATTTTTAAGTAATCTATCAGAAAGTCCTTGTCCTCTCCAATCTATTGCTAGCACCGAGTAACCCTTTTTTTCTAATAAATTTGCAGCTACACCGTATTTTTCAATAAACTCACCTCTACCTGGAAAAATTATAACCGTTCCTTTAGTTCCTGATTTCCAAATACCTAAGCGAATTTTTATATTGTCTTCGGTCAATAACCATTTTGCTGCTCCCCCCGAAGGGCCCATATATACTTTTGAAAAAAATGGTGCATCTGACAATATCAAGAGAGAAAAGACCCTAATTTCATAATTGGTTCAATATTACCATTTATTGTTAATTTTTTTGAAAGGACTGCTACTTGTACTTTTGTTTTTCCATCTAATATTGATTTAAATGTTTTTGCGGTAGCTGTCACGGTGCATTCTGAGGTTTCGTCAGATCTGCGGACCCCTAATTGATCAATTATGATTGATCCTTCCCCTACAATGTGTATTTTGACGGTATCGCTGAATCCGTTTGTAAGCTTTTTATTTAATTTCTGTATGGCGCGATCAATAGTGGATTCCATATTTTGATACCATAATAATTATGCGATGGTTTTGTCTCTACTATTTATAGATAAGAATCAAATAGGAATTAACGTTTGGTAGAAAATTAGATAAGTATTGTAGTAATTTAATGAAAAAACCTTTTATAAGCCACTTATCGTATTTACTTTTTTCAGTTTTGCCCTGTTAAAAAAAAAATTATACAATTTATTGTACTAAAGTAATATTTAGAAAGAAAACCTGATATGAACAAAATGCCATCTGTGACAGCTGTTCTTGGGCCGACCAACACAGGTAAAACATTCTATGCAATTGATAGAATGTTATCATATAAAAGTGGTATAATTGGTCTTCCCTTACGACTTCTAGCACGAGAAGTTTATGATAAAATAGTTCATTTGCGTGGGAAAGAAGTTGTTGCTTTGGTCACAGGTGAAGAGAGAATTTTACCGTTAAAGCCAAGATACTGGGTATGCACCGTTGAGGCTATGCCAACTCAGTTAGAAGTTGAATTTGTAGCAGTTGATGAAATTCAACTTTGTACCGACGCTGAACGAGGTTACATTTTTACAGAAAGACTTTTGAACTCTAGGGGGTTTTTCGAAACACTATTTATGGGTTCAGATACAATGCGAAGCATTATTAAATCAATAGTGCCTGAAGCACAGTTTGTAAAACGCGAACGATTTTCGACTCTGACCCACACCGGTTCAAAGAAACTTAATCGACTTCAACCTCGATCTGCGGTTATTGGTTTTTCCGCAGAGAAAGTTTATTCTATAGCAGAACTTATTAGAAGTTATAAGGGAGGTTGTGCAGTTGTCTTAGGGGCTTTAAGTCCGCGCACACGAAACTCTCAAGTCGAAATGTATCAAAATGGTGACGTTGGGTTTCTTGTAGCCACAGACGCGATAGGAATGGGATTAAATCTAGATGTATCCCATATTTCTTTTTCTGGTTTGACAAAATTTGATGGTCGGAGAGTTAGGCGTTTGGCTCCTAATGAGTTGGCTCAAATTGCTGGCAGAGCTGGACGTTATATGAAGTCAGGAACATTTGGTACAACTGGAGATTCTGACACATTAGATGACCACGTAGTTGAGGCAATCCAAGAATCGCGCTTTCCTTCCATAACAAAACTACAGTGGCGAAATAATAAACTCGAGTTTAACTCGATTCAAGATCTTGTAGGTTCCTTGGAACTCCAAACAAATAACCAGTGGTTATCGCGTACACGGCAAACAATTGATCTCACCTCTCTAAAGCTCTTAAACGAGGTTCCAAATATTGAACAACAACTTAAGGGAGTTTCTGATGTTAAGCTTTTATGGGAAATTTGTCGACTGCCAGATTTTAGAGACATCACCATAGAAGAGCATATTAAATTATTGCAACAGATATTTGAATTTAGGCGTGAAGGGGGACTAATACCTTCTAATTGGCTCCATAAACAGATATCTCGTATTGATCGTACAGATGGTGACATAGATGCCTTATCAAGGCGTCTCGCTTTTATACGCACTTGGACATATGTTTCTGAGTGTAGGAACTGGGTAGATGAAGAAAACTATTGGAGAGAGCGTACTAGAGAGGTAGAAGATCATTTATCAGATGCTTTGCATGAATCATTAACTAAGAGATTTGTTGACCGACGTACTAGTATTTTACTAAAGAAGTTAAAAGGCAAGGAGACTATATTGGCTAAAGTGAGTGAGTTTGGAGAAGTTACTATTGATGGTGAGGTTATTGGTTCCCTAGATGGTTTTAGGTTTAAGCAGGATAAATCCTCTTCGAGTGAAGAGAGTAAAGCATTGCGGCAAGCAGCAGTTGTAGCGCTAGAGCCTCACATAACTTTGAGGGCTGAGAAACTATATAATGCTCCAGATTTAGAGTTGGATATAACCACTCAAGGTAAAATTACTTGGGGTGATATGATTGTAGGAAAATTGGTTAGAGGTTCAGAAATTTTAAATCCAGTTGTTGATGCTTTTGTAGATCAAGAAATAACAGTCGACCTTAAAAATAAAATCTTGAGAAGATTGCAACATTTTGTCGATAGAAAAATAGCTGCAAGCTTTGAAAAATTAATAAGTATGTCAAAAGATGATGGGCTTGTCGGAACTGCTAAGGGATTTGCCTTTAGGTTAGTAGAAAACCTTGGTGTAATATCTCGTGATAGTGTTCAAAATGAGGTAAAGGCTCTTGAGCAAGATCAGAGAGCAAACTTGAGAAAACATGGTGTGAGATTTGGTCAGTTTACAATTTTTATGCCAATACTGTTAAAACCAGCATCTACACAGCTAAAGTTAATTCTAAGCTCATTAATTTCTGGGTTAAACGAATACCCTCAGGCCCCTACACCTGGGTTAGTTACTATTCCAAGTGTATTAAACCCGGTTGTTGATTATTATAGTAATGCAGGTTACCGACTTTGCGGTGACCGAGCTATCAGAATTGATATGCTCGAAAGACTAGCTGATCTTTTAAGGGAGAGGGATAGCCGTCGAGGATTTGAGGCTCAGCCTGAAATGTTATCAATTACTGGAACCTCACTTGAACAATTTGCAAACCTTATGGCAGGTTTGGGTTATAATGTAGAAAAAGGTCAACGAAATAAAATAACTGATACAATATTAGCTGTTGAATCGAACGACAAAGAAAATATTGACGATATTTCTCTTTCCTCGAAGGTGGTAGAGCAAGAGATAGAAAAAAAATTGGAGAGTGATGACGTTTTACTAGAGGTTTTTTACACCTTTAAATGGATAAATGAGAAAGTTGATACAAAAAAAAGGTACAGTAAAATAAAAAAAGAAATACAGAAAAAAACAGGTGTAGATACAAAGATAAGTAAGCCAGTAAATAAGAAAATTGGGAAAACTCACCTAAAAGAGGAAAAAAAGATAGACCCAGATAATCCATTTGCAGTTGCGCTAAAGGGATTAAAGGAACGGCGTTAATTGACTATTAATATTAACAAAGTTAGGGCTGATAAGTGGTTGTGGTTCGCTCGTTTTTTTAGAACCCGCTCTCTTTCTTCCAAATACATCAGTGAAAATGGTATACGTATTAATGGAATAAAGACTAAAAAACCATCAGCAAGCTTAAAGCCTGGAGATATAATTACACTAAATACAGGCAATACAACTAAAGTTGTAAAAATTTTAAGTTCTGGTGTGAGGAGGGGCTCGGCCCTTGAAGCTGAGCTACTCTATTTTTTACAATATAGTAGCTTTTTAGCAGAAAATAAAAAATATGACAGGGTTGGGGCGCGGCCAACCAAAAAGAATAGGCGCATATTAGAAAAAATTAAATCATCCCTTGAATGATCCTCTCCTTGGTATTATTGGCGTATTTAGTTATGATATTTGGACTTAAAAATGACATATATAGTTAATGATTTATGTATCGGATGTAAGCACACAGATTGTGTAGAAGTTTGTCCTGTTGATTGCTTTTATGAGGGAGAGAACATGTTAGTGATTCACCCTGATGAATGTATTGACTGCGGTGTTTGTGAACCTGAGTGCCCTGTTGATGCCATTTTACCTGATACTGAGCCTGAGGGTGAAAAGTGGGTGGAGTTCAATAGAAAATATTCAGAACTTTGGCCTGTGATTTTAACTAAGAAAGAGCCACTCCCAGGTTATGATGAAAAGGCAACAGAGGAAGGGAAGTTGGAGAAATATTTTTCGGAA
Organism: uncultured Paracoccaceae bacterium; assembly: GCA_905181985.1. Taxonomy (GTDB): domain Bacteria; phylum Pseudomonadota; class Alphaproteobacteria; order Rhodobacterales; family Rhodobacteraceae. The sequence continues at coordinate 11,737 of CAJIZW010000039.1, forward strand.
AAACCCGGAGAAGGAGATTAATTTACAGTCTGTTCATGTACTAACTTTTCAATTTATTATTGGTTTAGTAATTAATGTAAGTTTCGAGTGGGATAATTAGGGCAGGGTAAAAGTCAGACCTACTCAAGGTTTTGCAACTTTGATAGACTTGTGGTAGCAACTCACCAACAACAAAGTTGGGACTAAGAATTTTTTTCAAGTTATATATAAATTACATTAATTACCCCCAATCTTATAAGATTTTCAAAACAATTTCTAAATAAAAGAAGGTAAAAATGAATATTAGAAGTAAAGATTTCAAACCTAACGAATACGTTGTTTATCCCGCACATGGGGTAGGACAAGTAGTGAATGTAGAATCTCAAGAAGTTGGGGGCATTACTCTTGAATTATTTGTTGTGTTTTTTGAAAAAGATAAAATGACACTTATGGTCCCAGTCGATAAAGCTATCGAAGTTGGTATGAGATCACTTAGTTCTCCGGAGGAAGTGGCACGAGCTATCAAGACACTAGGTGGGCGTGCAAGAGTAAAAAGAGCGATGTGGTCCAGAAGAGCTCAAGAATATGAACAGAAAATAAATTCAGGGGATATTCTTTCGATTGCTGAAGTTGTTAGAGACTTGCATAGAAGTGACGGTCAAAGGGAACAAAGTTACTCTGAAAGGCAGTTGTACGAGGCCGCACTTGAGAGGTTAACTCGTGAAATAGCTGTTGTGCGTGGTGGCGATGATGATAGTGACACACGGAAAGAAATTGATGATGTTTTAATGAAAGAATAGGCTTTTAAACTTCACTTTTAAAATTTAATGATGAATTAATTTTAGTGCTATTCTACCACAAAACTGTAATAGCACAAAGTATGCATACTTCGCATATCTGTTGTACTGCGCCTATAGTGTCACCAGTTTGTCCATTTATTTTTTTAGTACTTATGGTTTTGGCGGACCATAAAACTACGAAGCATAGGGCTAGGACAACCACGCTTTTAATTCCTAACAGCAAGATAGTTGTTATCAAACCTATAAGGAATGCTATAGTTGTTGATACGTCGTCAGGACGGCCAGTGTTAGCGGAGAGCCCTACCTCTTTAGCACAAGGTGTAGTCCACATATAAAAAGTCATAAAGCTTCGTGATAAGGTGCAACTTGTTACTATTGCTACGAAGAAAAGGTTCTGATCTATACTGAGCTTTATGCAATACCACCGTATTAGAATAGAAAATATTAATGCAATAATTCCATATGTGCCGACATGACTGTCTTTCATAATTTTTAATCGATTTTCTTTGTCCCATCCGCCCCAGAACCCATCAACTGTATCCGCCAACCCATCTTCATGCATTGCTCCAGTGGACATTATAAGAAATACAACTGTAGTTGCTGCGACTAAACCGCTATCAAACCTTAAACTTAATAAAAGTAATCCAGTTAAGTAGATTGGTAGAGCTAGTAGTAAGCCAATTAAGGGATATGCCCAGTCGATAGGCAGATTTGATTGGTCACCCTCAAATGTTTTATCAGGAACTGGAATTCGAGTAATTAAAGCTACTGCTTTAAGAAAACTTTTAATATTAAATCTGTTTGAATCGAATATGAACATGTTATGGGATCTCAGACTATTTCAATTTCAGTAAATACACTTTAGCAGGAAGTTAGACCAATTAAAAATTAAGGTAAGTCAATGCAACAAAAATTATTCACTTTATCAGAGTATAATGAAGTACTTAAAAATCAACCAGTTAGTGATGAAGCCTCGTATATGTTGGCAAAAAAATATAATTCGCAACTCACAAAACCTGAAGGATCATTAGGAAAACTTGAGACCTTAGCTTTATTTTTTGCTGGTTGGCAGGGTGTTTCAAAGCCTAAATTAGATAAAGTTCAAATAGCAATTTTTGCTGGAAACCATGGGGTAGCAAATCAAGGTGTTTCTGCGTTTCCCTCAGAAGTAACAGAGCAAATGGTTTTGAATTTCAAACATGGTGGAGCAGCTATAAATCAATTAGCCAACGTTTTTGATGCTAAGTTAGATATTTATTCTTTATCCCTAACAAGTCCAACAAAGGACTTTACTAAACATGAGGCGTTAACTGAGGATGAGTGTATGGAAGCTATTAATATTGGGTGGAATTCCGTAGATCCTGAGAGTGATTTATTCTTAGCTGGTGAGATGGGAATAGCCAATACAACTTCCGCGGCAGCGATAGCAGCGGCGCTATGTGATGATTTAGGATCCAAATGGGTTGGAAGAGGTACAGGAGTTACAGATCTTGTTTTAGAGAAAAAAATAAAAATCGTTAATAAGGGCCTTAGCGTTCACTGCTCAGATCGGCCTTCGCCCCTAACTATATTGCAAAGGTTGGGTGGAAGAGAAATAGCTGCAATAGTTGGTGCTATTTCATCAGCACGTCATAAAAAAATACCATTTTTGTTGGATGGCTTTATTTGTAGTGCTGCGGCACTTGTTTTACAAAAAACACAACCAGCGGCACTTACCCATGTAATCGCTGCTCATCAGTCAGCTGAGAATGCGCATAAGTTAATGTTAGAAGAGTTAGGATTGGAACCCTTGCTGTCTTTAGGTCTTCGTCTTGGAGAAGGGTCAGGTGCAGCCGTCGCAATTGGTGTGATAAAAGCAGCAATCGCCTGTCACTCGAGTATGTCCACCTTCAGTTCGGCTGGGGTTGCGAATAAAGAGTAAGTTGTAAAAAGCTATGATAGAGTAGCTAATTTTCACTATTACTTAGAGTGAGCTTCTAATTACTTACCTAGTTATGACACTGTTTTTACCTTTGTGTTTATACAAAAACTTACACTGCGATATTTTAGTAGAGTAGACCTTAATATAATTAGCTACTTTAATCCTAGTGTTAATAGTAATAGGTTTGAGTTACAGGATTTTAAGAATAAAAGTTAAGGAATTGATATGAAAGTAGGAGCGCCGAAAGAGGTCTGCCTTGGAGAACTTAGAGTGGCAATGACGCCTAGCTCAGCAGTCCAGATACAAAAACTTGGACATGAATGCATTATTGAAACTGGTGCGGGTCTTTCTGCAGGATTTGATGATAAGGCGTATAAAGAGGCTGGTGTGAAGGTCCTAAAGTCAGCCACAGCATTATGGAAAGCCAGTGACATTGTTATTAAGGTTCGCGACCCAATAAAAGCTGAACAGAAATTTTTTAAGGACAGTCAAACATTAATTTCATTTTTTAATCCAGGAGGTAACGAAGAACTTTTAAAGCTGGCGGCAAAAAAAGGGATAAATGTAGTAGCAATGGAAATGGTTCCAAGAATTTCTAGAGCTCAAAAAATGGATGCTTTATCTTCAATGGCAAATATTGCGGGTTATAGGGCTGTGATAGAGGCTGGAAATAATTTTGGTCGATTTTTTACAGGCCAAATTACAGCAGCAGGAAAAATTCCTCCGGCAAAAGTTTTAGTTGTGGGAGCAGGAGTTGCAGGTTTGGCGGCTATTGGGACAGCTACCTCTTTGGGAGCAATAGTTAGAGCATTTGATGTGCGACCAGAAGTAGCTGAACAAATTGAGTCTCTGGGGGCTGAGTTTTTGTTCTTAGACTTTGACAACAACCAGAGTGGAGTAGCGACTGGTGGGTATGCATCCCCCTCAAGTCCAGAGTTTCGTGAGAAACAACTAAATTTATTCCTTAAGCAGGCTCCTGATATCGATATAGTAATCACCACAGCATTAATCCCGAACCATGAAGCTCCTGAGCTTTGGACAAGAGAGATGGTGGAGAGAATGAAGCCGGGGTCTGTAATTATTGACTTAGCTGCAGAAAAGGGAGGAAATTGTAAGCTAACTGTCGTTGACGAGCGGATTGTTACTGACAACGGGGTAATAATTGTTGGTTATACCGATTTCCCTAGCCGAATGGCTAACCAGGCTTCGACATTATACTCAACAAATATTAGACATATGATTTCAGATCTTACTCCAAACAAAGATGGCATTATTGTTCATGATATGGAGGATGATGTTCTTCGAGGAGCTACGGTAACCTATAATAGAAAAATTACTTATCCACCACCTCCTCCCAAATTAGCTGCCATAGCAGCCCCTAAAATAAACAAATCTACTAAACCACTTTCTAGAGCAGAAGAAAGAGCCTTAAATGATAAAGCTTTCAAGACTGCAACAAAGTTGCAAATAGGTTTACTCTGCGTGGGTGGTTTATTAATGTTAGGATTAGGTGCTGTTGCTCCAGAGAGTTTCATGCAGCATTTTATTGTTTTTGTATTAGCGTGTTTTATTGGGTTTCAGGTTATATGGAAAGTAAGTCACGCACTTCATACACCTTTAATGGCAGTCACTAATGCAATTTCAGGAATAGTTATTCTTGGCGCTTTATTGCAAGTTGGATCTAGTAACTTTTTAGTTTTGTTTTTAAGTACAATCTCGATCTTGATTGCGTCGATAAACATAGTAGGTGGATTTTTGGTTACGCGCCGAATGCTTGCTATGTTTCAGAAATCCTAAGGAGAGCTTGAAATGAGCAGTGGTATAGTATCGGCGGCATATATTGGAGCAGCAGTCCTTTTTATTCTGTCTTTGGGCGGTCTCTCAAACCAAGAGAGCGCCAAGCGTGCTGTCTGGTATGGGATATTAGGTATGGCGATTGCAGTTTTTGTCACCATCTTTGGGCCAGGTGTTTATAATATTTTTCTTATCTTAACGGCTATTTTAGTGGGTTCTTATGCTGGTTATTTTATTTCTGGTAAAGTTCAAATGACCGAGATGCCTCAACTGGTTGCTGCGTTGCATTCGTTTGTTGGTCTTGCCGCGGTATTTATAGGGCTAAACGCAGAAATGATGCTTAATAGCATAATCACTTTAAGAGATTCAGGTTTACAAATGAATTCGTCTGAGTTGACAGGGTTTGGTGAAAAACTTTGGCAAAAAGATTCTATCGAAATAGGTATTTTAAAAGCTGAGGTGTTTTTAGGTATATTCATTGGGGCAATAACCTTTACCGGCTCAATAGTCGCGTTTGGAAAGCTTGCAGGAAAACTTGATGGGGCACCAAAAAAACTTAAAGGTGGTCACTATTTGAATGCTATGTCTCTGTTTGCTTGCCTAATATTAGGTTGGATGTACCTGGATGGGGCAGGGATATGGTCGATGATTATAGTTACGATTATATCAGGATTTATTGGTTGGCATCTGATCATGGGGATCGGTGGTGCTGATATGCCTGTAGTAGTGTCTATGTTGAACAGTTATTCTGGCTGGGCTGCGGCAGCCATTGGATTTACTCTAGGAAACGATTTATTAATAGTTACGGGTGCTTTGGTGGGGTCCTCTGGAGCAATTTTGAGTTATATAATGTGCAAAGCTATGAATAGAAGTTTTATTTCAGTTATCTTAGGAGGGTTTGGTGGAAAAACTGGCCCACAAATGGTGGTTGATGGAGAGCAAGTCTCTATTGATGTTGATGGTGTCGCCTCTGCATTAAATGATGCCAATAGTGTGGTGATAATTCCAGGTTATGGAATGGCTGTTGCTCAGGCTCAACAATCAGTTTCGGCCTTAGTAGGTAAACTTAGAGATAAAAATATAAAAGTAAGATTTGCAATCCACCCTGTTGCAGGGAGATTGCCAGGCCATATGAACGTTTTATTAGCGGAGGCAAAAGTTCCTTACGACATTGTTTTAGAAATGGATGAGATAAATGAAGATTTTCCTAATACAGATGTGGTTATCGTTATAGGCTCCAATGATATTGTTAATCCAGCGGCACAGGATGATCCAAATAGTCCAATAGCTGGTATGCCAGTGCTTGAATGTTGGAAAGCAAGGCAGGTATTTGTTTCAAAAAGGGGTCAAGGCACTGGTTACTCTGGTATAGAGAATCCACTTTTCTATAAGGAAAATACTAGAATGCTTTATGGTGACGCTAAGGTTTCTATCGACGCTTTACTACCTAAAATTGATTAGTAATAATATTGTTTGTGGTGACTAATAGGTTTAACCTTTAATAACCACTCTCAGATGTTAAAACAAAATGGCCAGGAGAAATTTCAGCATACTCCGAAGCTGAAGCTTCATAACCAGCTGGGTGTATTGGCGAAGGAATAGGCTTAAAGTTAAGGTCTTTTTCTTCCTTTCGTTGTCTAGGATCTGCAATTGGAACAGCCTTAATTAACGCCTGTGTGTATGGGTGCTGGGGGTTTTCGAAAACAGAGGTACGAGACCCTAACTCTACAATTCTCCCTAAATACATTACGCCAACCTGGTGACTAACCCTTTCTACAACTGCCATATCGTGACTAATGAATAAATAAGAAAGACCTAAGTCGACTTGAAGTTCCATCATCAGATTTAACACTTGAGCTTGAACGGACACATCTAGAGCAGATACAGCCTCGTCAGCAATAATGAGCTTTGGATTCAGAGCCAGTGCTCTAGCAATTGCTACTCTTTGTCTTTGTCCACCTGATAACTCATGCGGAAATCTCCGCATAAAGCTTTTTGGTAGCTCCACTCTATCAAATAATGTTGCAACACGATCATCTAAATCTTTTCCTCTGTGAGTATCAAAGTTTCGTAAGGGTTCTGCAACTTGATCTGAAAGTTGCATTTGCGGATTCAAAGAAGCAAAGGGATCTTGAAAAACCATCTGTATATGTCGCCGTGATTCTCGAAGCTCTTTTGGTTTTAGAGCTAGAATATCTTGGCCATCCAGATCAATAGAACCTGATAATGGTTCAACTAGCCTTAAGAGTGATCTTCCTGCAGTTGATTTTCCACACCCTGATTCTCCAACAAGAGACAGTGTCTGTCCCTTATTAATTGTAAAGGAAACATCTTCAACAGCATGTACATGAGCTACTGTTTTTCTAAAAAAACCACCTTTTACTGGAAACCGTGTGGTCAAATTATTGACTGTCAGAAGTGCTTCGGTTGTTCCTGGTATGGGATTTAAATTTTGATTTTTAACTCCTGCTAAACGCATTGGTTCAGGTAGAGCTTTTCCTCGCATCTCACCTAATTTTGGGACGGCAGCCAGTAGAGATTTAGTATAATCATGTTTTGGGTTTTCAAAAATTTGTTCAACAGTGCCTTCTTCAACTTTTTTCCCCTGATACATTACTATTACTCTATCAGCCATTTGAGCTACTACGGCCATATCATGAGTTATAAACATTACTGCAGTGCCAGTTTCACGTTTTAGTCGATCCATCAAAGCGAGAATTTCAGCTTGAATAGTGACGTCAAGGGCGGTTGTGGGTTCATCAGCAATAAGCAGACGAGGTTCACAAGCCATTGCCATCGCAATCACAACCCGCTGCCTCATTCCACCTGATAGCTCGTGTGGGTATTGCTTAATTCGGTGCTCAGGTTCTGGTATTCGGACTTCCTTAAGAAGTTCCATTGCTCTTATTTTTGCCTGAGTCTTGGTCATTTTTTTATGTAGTCTGAGGCCTTCAGTAAGTTGACGTTCAACTGTAAACACGGGGTTTAATGCTGTCATTGGTTCTTGGAAAATCATTCCTATTTCATTGCCTCGAATTGTCCTCATTAAGGACATATTAGTTTTGACAACATCAATTTTTTCACCATTTTTCCGATCAAAAATTAATTCACCACTGGTAATTCTTCCTCCACCAAATTCTACTAACCTCATCATAGATAAAGATGATACAGATTTTCCTGATCCAGACTCTCCTACTATACAGACTGTCTCCCCTGCATTTACATCAAAAGAAACGTCTTCTACGCCAGTTACTGTTCCATCTTTTGTTTCAAATTCAACTTTTAGATTGCGATATGAAGCAATTGGGTTTTGGGGTTCGTCTAACATGGCTAACTTTCCTGATTACAGCAGAACTT
>CAJIZW010000040.1 GCA_905181985.1 uncultured Paracoccaceae bacterium
ACCTTAGTGCTGAACAATTCATGTATAGGTTTATTCAAGCATTGCGTGATAAACAAATGATGAACTTTAAAGAAATCTTTAGGTCTGTAGATGTTCTTATGGTTGACGATGTTCAGTTTATCGCTGGTAAAGAGAGTACTCAAGATGAATTCTTCCATACGTTTAATGCACTGATCGACCAGAAAAAGCAGATTGTAATTTCAGCTGATAGAGCTCCTGGTGAGATTAACGGTTTAGAAGAACGAATTAGGTCAAGATTGCAGTGTGGTTTAGTGGTAGATTTGCATCCAACTGACTATGAGTTACGTCTAGGTATCCTTCAAGATAAAGTTCAAAATTATCGTTTGCAATATACAGATTTAGACATAGCGAACGGAGTTTTGGAGTTCTTAGCGCATAAAATTACAACTAATGTTCGTGTATTGGAAGGTGCACTAACTAGATTGTTTGCATTTTCTTCATTAGTAGGACGGCAAATTACTTTAGATATGGCTCAGGAAAGTCTGGCTGATATTCTAAGGGCATCAGATAGAAAAGTGACTATGGATGAGATTATGAAAAAAATATGTCACTATTATAATGTGAGGATGTCCGACCTTCTATCTCCCAGGAGATCTAGGAACATTGCACGACCTAGGCAGATGGCAATGTATCTTTCAAAAAATATGACGTCACGTTCTTATCCAGAAATTGGAAAACAATTTGGTAATAGAGATCACACAACTGTTATGCACGCAGTCAGAAAAATAGAAGAATTAAAGTTGCAAGATAGTCAGGTGTCAGATGATGCCGAGCTCTTGAGAAGAATGTTAGAGGCTTAATAATTTTTTATTATATTTGAAAAGTTATTGCATTGCTTAAATAAATCTGTAGCATTTAATACCGGATGGTTTAAGAGAGATTTGTAATGAAGTTTAATATCGAAAGAGCTGCGCTTTTAAAAGCGGTTAGTCAGACACAATCAGTAGTCGAGAGAAGGAATACGATTCCGATACTTGGAAATGTATTAATAGAAGCAGAAAATAATAAAGTAAGTTTTCGTGCTACGGACTTAGACATCGAAATTATTGATCATGCAAATGCCCACGTTGAAAAAAATGGAGCTACAACAGTTTCCGCCACAACCTTACACGAGATAGTCAGAAAACTACCAGATGGCTCTTCTGTGTCATTGGCTGATGACGGAACTTCAGGAAGATTAATTGTTGAAGCAGGTAGGTCGAACTTTTCATTAGCCACTCTTCCTAAAGAAGACTTCCCCATAATGGCTTCCTCTGACTATGAATCAAACTTTTACGCCTCTTCAAGCCTTCTTAGAAAACTATTTGATAAATCGAAATTTGCAATTTCGAATGAAGAAACCCGTTACTATTTAAACGGCGTTTATATGCATATAGCGGATTTTAATGGCAAAAAAGTTTTTAGATGCGTAGCCACAGATGGACATAGATTAGCACGTATTGACGGACCGCTTCCATCAGGAGCTGATGCGATGCCAGGTGTTATAGTCCCAAAAAAGACAGTCTCTGAGTTGAGAAAACTTTTGGATGATGACGATTTACAAATTGCGGTTTCGGTAAGTGAAACAAAAATAAGATTTGCAACTGTAGATATTACATTGACCTCTAAAGTAATTGATGGAACATTTCCAGATTATAACAGAGTTATCCCGAATAATCACAGTAAAAAACTTGAAGTAGATGCAGCAATGTTTGCTCAGGCAGTGGATAGGGTATCTACCGTTAGTTCTGAAAGATCTAGAACGGTAAAGCTTACAATATCTGAAAACAAGTTGGTCTTGTCTGTCAACTCTCCAGATAGTGGAGCGGCCGAGGAAGAGTTGTCAGTAGATTATAAAGATGAAGAGCTTGAGATAGGATTTAACGCAAAGTATTTACTAGAAATTTCTGGCCAAGTTAACGAAGAGCGAGCAGTTTTTATGTTTAACTCAGCTGGGGATCCAACCCTTATGAGAGAGGGAAACGATGAAACCGCAATATATGTGGTAATGCCGATGCGCGTTTGAAAGTGATGTATGCCAGATTCTGCATTATCTGAGCTCACGCTTTCGCATTTTAGGTCCCATTTGGATACTCGGATAATTTTAGATGGACGTCCTGTAGCTATTTTTGGATTAAATGGGGCAGGAAAAACTAATATATTAGAGGCGATATCTTTACTGTCCCCTGGTCGAGGCATTAGGCGATCTAAAGTTGCAGAGATGGTTAGATCTCCTGAGGAAATAGGTTGGAAAATTTCAGCTATTTTAAAAATTGGTAACTTGACACATAAGATTGAAACAAGGACTGGACCAAACTTAAATAGACTTACATTTATTGATGACAAACCTACCTCCCAAGTGGCTTTGGGTGAATTAGTAAAAATTATTTGGTTGGCTCCTAATATGGATAGATTGTGGGTTGATGGACCTGAAGTCAGGCGGCGCTTCGTTGATCGCATTACTCACTCCTTTATTCCAAGTCACGCGCAAGAAACCCTAAGTTATGAAAAAGCCATGAGGGAACGTAATAGGCTTCTCAAAGAATTAAGTCGAAATTTAGATTGGTACCGTGCTATAGAAAATCAGATGGCTATTGCCGGTGCAGAAATTATAAAAAATAGAAATATTGCTTTAGAAAAACTAAGTCTTTCAATGGAGAGTTCACAAACTTCTTTTCCAGTTGCAAACCTATCGTTAACAAATGAAGAAAAAGACTTAAATACCTTTTCAGCTGACCGATTTAGAGAAGTTTTAGAGACGAAGAGAGCAGAAGACTTATATGTAGGCAGGACA
>CAJIZW010000041.1 GCA_905181985.1 uncultured Paracoccaceae bacterium
GGCTATTGGAAGAGTTAGGTTTGGAATATGAACTCGAGTATTTTAAGGTTGGAGATAAAATATTGAGGTCTGCAGAATATAAAAAAATTCATCCAATGGGAAGAATTCCTGTCCTTGAAGATGATAAAGTTAGAATATATGAGTCGGGTGCAATCCTTCAATATATCCTAGCAAAGTATGATAATGGTAGCTTGGCGCTTACACACGAAGACCCTGAATTTCCAGAATATCTTCAATGGATACACTATGCAGAAGGGTCAATAATGCAACAAGTAAACACTTTGGTTGTAGAAACAATTTTATTACCTCCTGAAAAAAAGAATGAAGTAAACGTTGCTAGAGCTCTTAAACTTATAAAAATTGCTCTTTCAAATGTTAATACTCGACTATCAGATAGAGAATATCTAGCAGGTAAATTCTCCGGTGCAGATATTATGACTGGGCATGCATGTTATGGGGCAAGGAACGCTGGTGCTGACATATCAGAATTTATGCATATTCAAGATTATTTAGAAAGACTACTTTCAAGACCAGCTTTTAAAAAAGCAATATCGTTGTAGTAGAGTAGTGCTCTCAAGAGTAGAATATTACTTGGAAGAAATTAAACATATTCTATAAAGGTGCCTTAAAGTGACAAACCAAATATATGAAATCGCAAAGCGACAGTTAAAAGATTATCGATCCATAAAACCAGGTTTGTGCTTTGGTGAAAAAGATTTTAGCTTAGACCTCTGCGATGCCTACGCTGTTCAAGACGCGGTAGTCAGATTGCGAATTCAAGAAGGTGAACGAGTAGTAGGGTTCAAAGTCGGATGCACTGGCCCTGGGACTACAAAACTTTTTGGTATGAAAGGGCCTATTCGTGGTACTTTGTTTGATAAAGAAGTGCATGAAAGTGGTGTAGAGTTAGACCCTAAATCTTTTTGTAATCTTGCTGTTGAAGCAGAGATGGCAATGACCGTTGGAGAGCAGGGGCAAATTATAGCTGTGTTCCCTGTAATCGAATTACACAATTTTGTTTTTCGTGCTCCAAAAAAGTCTTTATCTGAACTGATTGCGAATAATGGGCTCAATAAAGGTATAATTTTATCGAAACAGAATTGGGAACAGCCACCAGAACTTTATGACGAAACATCAGTTTTATCTTTGGAAATAAATGGCTCAGTAATTGATTCTGGCGATCTTTGGCCGACGGTTGGTGGGCCCTTATCTTCACTAAATTGGCTACAAAAGCATTTGGTTCATAATAACTTAAAATTATCTGCTGGAGATATTATTTTAGGAGGGACTGCTCTGGGTTTATACCCCGTACAATCTGGAGATAAAATTGAAGTTAAAGTTAATAAGAAAGTGGCTGTACAATGCGTAATAAACTCTTGTGTGATTTAACTTTTTTATTTTGTTCAGGAGTTCAAGCCCCTAAAATCTCTGCCCTTTATAAAAAAATTTAGATCTGAGCTACTAGAGAGAAAAAACTGCTTCTGCTGATCGTTTAGGAGCTCTCTAGTCGTTTAAAAGTTATCAAACTCTAATCCATTAAGTATCTTAATCACCTCACGTTTTTAAGGCCTACCATCTAATTTCTAACTAACCTTACTGCCTGCTATACCATTTATTACGTTCATCTGAGGGTTGCCTTAACGAGTAAGTCAGCATCAATGGGGATAATTTACTTCTAACAACAGTTATTATTATTGTATTTTAGAACAAGTCATTTCTATACATTTAATGATATATTGTTAGTATATATTTAAATAACACTTAGCTATCGATTTAAATTGCCAGTAATCATAACATTAGGTTGTAGAATGAAAAACTCAACATTAACTCTTGATCATAATGGGTCATTTGATCGAATTTTTACAAAACATATTTCGAATGCCATTGATGCTGTGGGTAAAGACAGGCTTCCTACTCTACTTATCAAATTAATTAAATTCCGTATTAAAATCGATGCAGCAATTCTGATTATTTATCGGCCTGAAAGTAAGCCAATACTTTTAAATTCGACTTTCAAAGAAAAAAGGGCAAAGTTAGGGTTGAATAATTATATTAATGATACCTTCGTGTTAAATCCGGCTTATTTATCTTTCAAAAAAGGGGAGACCCGAGGAATAACAAAAATTACAGAAATATCCGGAAAGGACGCTATACAACCAGTACATTACACAAATTATAAAATTAAAGAAGCTAGAGACGAAGACTTAGGGTTTTTAACAGAAGGGTGGCCTGAAAAACTTGAAGAGATATCAATCCTTTTTGATCTACCAAACAAAGAAATGGGTGAATTAGCAATATTTAAAAAGAAAATTAGTGGTTTCAATAAAAGTGACCTAAACACCTTACAGGTTTTAGAGCCATTGATTCATTCAATTTTTAAAAATCATTGGTCCACTGTGAGACAGAGTATAATTCGTAAAAACAGCATGCCAACAAAAAATACACGTTATGATAGTTTTGGGGAAAACACATTAAGTCCAAGAGAAATGGAAGTAGCTAAACTTATTTTTGAAGGGCACTCTGGCAATTCGATAGCAGCCAACCTTGATATCGCGATAGCAACAGTCAAAAGTCATCGAAAAAATATGTATAAAAAATTAGGAATAGGAAGTCAGCAGGAGTTATTTTCACGATATATTGACTCTATCTCTCTTTAACAAATCAAAAGAAATATAACATTACTTGAGTATATACAAAAAAATTAGAAAGAATTGAATTATGATGAATATTGCAAAATTTGCGTCTTTTGGTGAAGATTTAGCAGACCTTGTAAGACCGCTATTGATTAACGCTTATCAAATGGGCTCAGGGTATGAAAAAAAAGAAGATGGTAGTGTTGTGACAGCGGTAGATCGCGATGTAGAAAAACTTATTAGAAGTCAAATAAATAAAACCTTTCCAAATCATGGTATATTGGGTGAAGAATTTGAAAATGAACGTTTGGGGAGCGATTTTATTTGGGTAGTTGATCCGATAGATGGAACTCGAGCATTTGCAGCAGGTATACCAAACTTCGGTTGCTTAATTTCTCTTTGTTTTGAAGGTAAACCAATTTTAGGAATCATAGAAGTGCCATTGGCAGGACTTAGAGCCGTAGGTGTAACAGGGCACCCAACCTTGGTTAACGGAAAAAAAGTCAATACGAAGGAGTGCATAGACCTTAAAGATGCTGTTTTATCAACCTGCCATCCTGGTGCATTAAGAGAGCGAAGGAACGTGCTGGATACTTTAAGAGAAAAAACATCTTGGAGGTTCTATGATGGAGGCTGTGTAAGTTATGTATCTCTTGTAAGAGGTTTTCTAGATATTTGCATAGATGGTAACCTAGATCCATATGACTTTTGTGCTCTTGTACCAGTTGTAGAGGGCGCTGGTGGAAAGATTACGGACTGGTCTGGGAAAGCATTAGATATTAACTCAGGTTCACGAATTGTGGCTAGTGGTACACCCCTATTACACGATAGAATTTTACATCATTTAAGTTCTTAATAATTTTTAGCCTCCCCCTTTAGGGGGATTTCAGTATCTTAAACTCCTATACAAGATATAGAGACTAAAAGTGAAATCATTGGGCTTAATAGATTAATAAAAATTCAATGTTCCGTGCCTATGATATTAGCTGTTGTCAAAGTTATTTGATTTTAAAAACAAAATGGGGGTTAAAATGAATATTCTAAATAAAAAGTTATTAATAAGCTTCACGGCGCTTATGCTTACAGTTGTAAGCCCAGCAAGTGCGGAGAAATTAAGAGTGGGTATGGAATGCACTTATGCGCCGTTCAACTTTAAAACTGCTGACGGTGTTTTATCGGGTTACGACGTAGACGTTTCGAAAGGTGTAGCAGAAATCCTAGGATTAGAATTAGAATATGTTTGTCAAAAATGGGATGGAATGATCCCTGCTTTATTAGCAAATAAGTTCGATTTAATAATCGCATCAATGTCAATAACAGATAAAAGAAAGAAGAAAATTGATTTCAGTGGACCATATCGGGACTCTGTTGGTCAAATGGTTGCGCGAAAAGATCTTGGACGAGACTTATTTGACTCAGCTGGAAAACCTGACCCAGCAGCATTTAAGGGAATAAAAGTTGGATTAGAGAGAGCTACTACATATTCAGATTGGTTTGAACAGACACTACCATCTGCTAAAGTTGTGCTCTATGATTCAAATGAAGCTTTGTATTTAGACCTGATGAATGGACGAACAGACGTTATTATGACCAACCCAATGAAAGCTCATCTAAAGTTCCTAAGTAAAGATGGCAATGACGGTTTTGAGCTTGCAGGACCTGTGATCGATGATGTTGATTATTTTGGTGTCGGTGTCGGTATTGGGCTAAGACAAGGGCAAGAAGAATTAAGGGATAACCTAACTGGAGCACTAAAGACACTTATCAAAAATGGGTCTCTAAAAGAGTATGCTCTAAAATACTTCCCATTTCAGATCCATAATGACAAATGGGCTGATTAAATATTAAAGATTAATTACGGCAAAATATTTTTATTTTGCCGTAATTTTCTAAACTAACTCTTAAGATAGACTTTAGCCAAGATATTATGGGGAACCAGTGGAAGCAATTACAGGTTGGTGGGATGATTACTTTTTTGCCTCGATAGTAGTTTTAAAAATTTTTATGGCTTCATTACTTTTAATGGTCATCTTTGGTTTAATTGGTGCGGCAGCTAAGCTTTCAAACAGTATCATTGCAAAAAAAATAGCAAATGCTTACACGATTATTTTTCGTGGAACTCCTGAAATATTAGTTGTTTTATTAATTTATTTTGGCTCAGCTATAGCCCTAACATCTTTATTCCAATTATTTGACCCCTCGATAAAATATGTTGATGTTCCTCCCTTTTGGGCAGGGACTTTTGCTATAGCATTGATAGTTGGATCTTATGCTACTGAAACATTTAGAGGGGCCTTTCTAGGTGTGGAACCTGGTAGTATAGAAGCGGCTAGAGCTCTCGGATTGTCAAATCTCCAAACCTTTGTTTATATTCGTATTCCTGAAATGTGGCGTATTGCTTTACCTTCTTTTGGAAACCATATGCTATCTTTGGTAAAAGATACTGCTCTCATCTCAATTATTGGTTTAAATGAACTATTATTTGTTGCCGAGCAAGCTACAGCTACTACGGGAAAACCATTTACTATGTTCATAGTAGTAGGGTTAATTTATCTTGGTATTTCGACAGTAATTACTTTGTTTGTTATGGGGCTTGAGGCATATGGAAGAAGCCATTTGAGAGCGGCAAAATGAGTTTTGATATCACCCTAATATTAGATAGTTTACCTAAAATGTTATCTGGGATTGGGTTAACCTTCCAATTATTAATTTTATCTGGGGTTTTAGGATTGCTTCTAGCGTTCGTGTTACTTTTAATGAGATTAACTGAAAAATGGTATTTCTCAGTGCCAGCGCAAGTTTTTATTTATGTATTTCGTGGAACACCAATACTAGTTCAAATATTTATTATTTATTATGGCCTCCCTCAGTTTGAGGCGATACGAGAAAGTATATTTTGGCCTATACTCAGAGAGCCTTTTGGTTGCGCCATCCTTGCATTAACTTTAAATACTGGTGCCTATGTATCAGAGATTTTGAGAGGTGCGGTGCTAGCGGTAGATCGTGGCTTACTGGAGGCAGGGTCAGCGTTGGGTTTGTCTAGGAATCAGCGTTTTATTTATATAACATCGCCCTTGGCAATTCGGTTAGGAATACCCCCCTACAGTAACGACGTTATATCGCTTCTAAAATCTACAGCATTAGCGAGTACAATTACTATCTTTGACATGATGGGCATTGCTCGTACGATTGTAGCTGAAACCTATGCTCCTTACGAAATTTTTATTTCCTTAGCCATTATCTATATGATCTTTACTTTTTTTATTCAAAAGGGCTTTGGATATTTTGAAAACTTTATGAGCCGTCATGTAAAAAAATGAGGAAAAAATGACACAACCATTAATTCAAATGCAAAATGTAGATAAGTTTTTTGGAAGCTTCCAAGCTTTAAAAAACATTAACTTAGAAGTACATAAAGGAGAACGCATTGTGGTATGTGGACCTTCTGGATCTGGTAAATCTACAATGATACGCTGCATTAATCGTTTGGAAAAACATAACAGTGGGAAAATATTGATTGGTGGTAGAGAGCTGACTGATAGCGAAAAAGATATTGATGCTGTCAGACGTGAAGTTGGAATGGTTTTTCAAAGCTTTAACCTTTTTCCGCATATGACCGTATTAAGAAATCTTATGCTAGCTCCACAACTAGTAAGGAAAAATAATAAATCTAAAGCAAAAGAAATAGCTATGAAATACCTGGAGCGAGTTAAAATACCCGATCAGGCAAATAAATATCCTAGCCAACTTTCTGGTGGACAACAGCAACGTGTTGCCATTGCGAGAGCTTTATGTATGAGCCCTGAAATATTACTTTTTGATGAACCAACATCAGCACTTGATCCAGAGATGATAAACGAGGTTTTAGAAGTAATGGAGGATTTAGCAAATGAGGGGATGACGATGATATGTGTTACCCATGAGATGGGATTCGCACGGTCAGTAGCAGATAGAGTTATTTTTATGGATCTAGGAGAGATAGTGGAGGAAGCCTCACCGCAGGAATTCTTTGAAAACCCTAAGAACGAAAGAACAAAGTTATTTCTTAGCCAGATTTTGAGTCACTAATTAAAAAAGGTTTCTAGCTATGAACACAGACCCAGCTAATACTTTTCTGAAGCATGGCGAAATAATAGCAGACATGGCTAGATCTTTTATTCGAGGGTCAATATTAACCAAACCCAAAATCGAATATAAGATTGATGGCAGTCCTGTAACTAACTTTGACAAAGAGTTAGAGGTGATATTAAGAGAATATATCCATGATAAATATCCGGAGCATGGTATTATTGGTGAAGAATTAGCCGCAGTAAATCCAAGCACAGAATTTGTTTGGTTAGTAGATCCAATAGATGGAACTTTAGCATTTTTAACTGGAATACCGGTTTACGGCACACTAATTTCCTTACTTCATGATGGATTTCCAATTCTTGGTATCATTGATATTCCAATGACTGGTGATCGATGGGTAGGACAAAAAAATAAGAAAACACTCCATAATGGTAGATTTATAAAAACCAGTGATTGCAATGCTTTAAGTAAAGCTACTCTATCAACTAGTAGCCCTGACTATTATGATGAGATAAATATCAATGTTTTAAAAACTCTTAAATCTGCTACGATCCAAACAGTCTATGGTGGAAGCTGTGTAGCGTATGGGCAAATAGCAAGTGGCAGGATAGATTTGGGCATTGACGCAAACTTCGATATCCATGACTTCCTACCACTAATACCAATTATAGAGGGTGCTGGTGGTTTACTGACTAACTGGCAAGGTGAGACCCTGTCAAAAGAATCTGGTACAGAAAATATGCTTGCATCAGCAAACTCATATCTTCACGATCAAGCTCTAGAAAAGATTAATAATCTCTAATAAAATGGTTTTCCTTAATAGCTAAAAATACTTGGAATTCCCCAATAATTTTTTTACTTTAACAAACTCTTTAATGATTACTTTGCTCGTCTTGAGGTGCAGCGCACAGCGGATGGTTTCACTTGGACGAGGAATTGAGTAAGATCAGTCTGTTACCTCAGTCAGGGGTAATATGTCGATACACCAGTCTTGGCTGCCCCATCCACGTGGAATGAGATTCCACGGTAGCTCCCAATCGTTTGGCTACTCTCTTGGAACTAATATTGTCTGGATGAACTAAACTCATTAGAGGGCCTATAATGTGTTCACGAAACGCCCAGTCTCGTGCTAGGATTGCCGCCTCACTGGCGTAACCCTTACCATGATTTTTGGCAGACAGGGACCAGCTGAGTTCTGGCTCATCTATAAGTGGCGATTCAAATAACCCAGTAAAGCCAATGAGCTCGTCTGACATTTTATCGGCTATGGCAAATATGCCGATTTGGCGGTCTACCCATTGTTCACGCATACTATTAAACTCCTTACGAGCATCTTCGCAACTCATTGCTCCTCCACCAATAAAATGCATTAGAACTGGGTCAGAAACTAATGCGGTATATGGGTTTAAGTCACTATCCTGCCAGCCCCGTAATATAATTCGATCACTGGAAAGCACAGGTGTAACATCAGAATTTAATGATGGTTGCATAAGGCTCCTTCCAACTCCATATACCCACTAGAACTGGTTTGTTGATAGTGAGTGAATTTATTAAATAAATTATTTTTTTAAACTAACACCTTTACATCCAGCTCCAAGAATAAATTTGCTATTTGGGCACCATGCATATCACGGTCTCCACGACTTCCTTGAATCGCTTGCCTATGGAAACTGAATTTTACCACCATTAAACCCTCAAGTTCAAAACGTTTTAATGCTTTAGCAGGAACTTTAGTTAATTGGAGAACCATTGATGTAGTAATTGTATTGCGTACTAAATTGAAAACCTTTAAATCTCCACAAAAAATATCAACGGTTATCCAAAAAGGCCCCGCATTTTTAGAGCGTATTCTTTTAACCACATCACCTAGTTTAATCATAAGATAACTCATGTAATTTTAGTTGAAAACAGTCCATAGGCTCTTTTAACGACATCACATGGTTTAGTCCAAACTCGTAAAATGCACCCCTATCAATTTGTGCCGGTGAATAAGGAAATGCAAAAGTCGGTAAGGGTTCCGTATCTGTTAAAGGAAAATGAAGTATATAAGGGTTAATTAACTTAGAAAGCTCTGTAGCTATTTTCTGATTTGAAGCTGTAACGACTAACTGAACACCTACCTCAACTGGGTAGATTACCTCTGTCTCAAGCTCACCTAGTGCGGAATTAATACCAATTAAATGAAAGTCTAAGCTATAGTCATTTAGAAAAAGATCAGTATTTATCTCTATCTTTTTTATAAGAAATTTAGTTAATTTGGCCACCCAAACCTTAATATTTTTTACATATCTGGCATCTCTTACGATAACCATAGTAATGGTCTGGTAACCAGAAACATATGCACTCTCTAATTTCACCGTGTAGTCCGCTGAAGGAACCCATTTTGCTCCCTCAACTCTTACTTTACGATCACTAAGTGCAGTGTATGTTGCATTAGTTACATCCAAATAACCCCCAGGCTCATATAAAATAAAGGGATCAACATTTTCATAAAGCATATGTGCTGAAACAGAATCTGGGGTACATCGTGCTTCTAAAGCCATTGGTTCAACCGTGAAGCCAGTGCTATCAAAATCAACTAATATGACGCCACTATTGGGAACTGTTGAACAAAAAGCGCCGCATTCAGCAATTTTAGCCCCATGCCATGCACCCCCGGAAGAGTCACCATTTTTTAAAGGTAAAGCTGCTATAATTGCAGTATCAGTGGCGCGGCCAGCTAATATGATATCAGCACCAGTATTTAAAGCTTCTGTAATCTGTTCTGCTCCCGCAAGAGCTACTATATTTGAAAATTTTGATAATTGTTCGTTATTTAATTTGGGAGCAGGGTTTAGCTCTGATAATTTCCTAGCATTAAAGGCCTCAGTAACGTATTCTATTGATTGATCAGAGTAAAGCAACGCAACTTTAATATTTTGTTTTAAACTCTTAGCAATCTCTTTGGTTAATTCATACATCCAATCAACCATGCTATTTGTACCACATGTTCCACATGAGCTTAAAACTAATGGAATTCCTCCACGTTCTCGCGCTATCATTAGCTCTCGCCATTCAGATTTATATATTTCGTGAGCATACTTAGATGATCCGGTTCCAAGATAAAAAGGCCCACTATCAGTAGATCCCCCATCAATACATATTATATCTGGCCTTAACTCGAGCCCCCGTTTTAGAGCTTGGCTGTCAAAGCCCAAACCTAACACACCTGAAGGAACAAGTACTCTAGTCGACATCTCTAATCAGGCTACAGGCTGAGGTGGTTTTTTAAAAAAACCACGAAGAAATATAGGAGCAATAAACCCAACTATAGCCGCGAGCCAAAGGCCAAGTGAAATAGGCGATTCTATTAAATAAGACCAATCACCGTCTGATAAGACCATAGCTCGCCGCAAACTAACTTCCATGTGCTCTCCCAACAAGATACCAAGTATTACAGGTACTGCGGGAATATCAACCTTGCGTAAAATATAACCTAGAATTCCAAACCCTATCATTAACAATAAATCAAAATGACTACCAGAAAGTGAAAAGATTCCTACGAATGAGATCATAGTAACTGCTGGCAACAAAATAGATGGTGGGACCTGTAATATACGACTAAAAACTTTTACCATCGGAACGTTCAAAATTAACAGAACCACATTTGCTATCAATAAGGACGCAATCAAACCCCAAACAACTTCGGGTCGCTCAGAAAACAATAATGGGCCTGGCGTTATATTCAGTGTCATTAGCAAGGCTAAAAGGACAGCAGTAGTCCCTGAACCAGGTACACCTAAAGTTAGCATTGGAACTAAGGCACCCCCAGCTGCAGCATTATTTCCAGCCTCAGGTGCAACAAGCCCTCGAACATCACCCTTACCAAATTTAGATTTGTCCTTAGCAACACCTTTTTCAAACGTATAGGCTAAAAAGCTCCCCAAAGATGCTCCAGCACCAGGTAACAAACCAGCGATAAAGCCTATTAATGTACCTCGCAACATAGACCACCTAGTGTAAATTATGTCTTTTATTGGAATAGTAACTTTTTTAAGTTTAACCCCAATGGCTGTCTCTTTTCCATGACTTTCTATGAAGACAAAAACTTCTGTTACAGCAAACAATCCTACGATCGCTACCAGAAAATTTACACCATCAAATAGATGTAAATTACCACCTGTAAACCGCGTCAATCCAGTGGAGTTATCAACTCCTATCATGGATATTCCGAGACCCAAGCAAACAGCAATTGCTGCTTTAGCCTGATTATTTGATCCAATACCCCCGAGGGTACAAAATGCCAGCATATACAAGGCAAAATACTCGGCTGGTCCAAATAAAAATGCTACTCTTGCTAAAATAGGGGCAAGGATCATTAATCCAACAGTCGCTAGAAGCGCTCCGACAAACGATGCCACTCCTGACAACACAAGAGCGTCTCCTGCTCTGCCTTGCTTTGCCATTGGGTACCCATCCAATGTTGTCATCATTGCTGGTTCATCCCCAGGGATATTTAACAAAATAGAAGAAATTCTACCTCCGTACATTGCCCCATAATAGACGCTAGTCATCAGTACTAGAGCCTGAATTGCATCAAGCTCTAAAGAAAAAGAAAGTGGAATGAGTATTGCCACCCCATTTGAAGGCCCTAGTCCAGGAAGGGCACCGATCATAGTACCTAAAATACAACCTACAACTGCCAAGCCCAGACAAGTGGGTGTTAAAGCAACAGAGAACCCTAAAGCTAAATTCGAAAATAAATCCATGTTATTTACCCCTTACAACCATCTAGGAAAAGCGAACAAACCTAGACCTAGCCCGTACTTAAAAATAATAAATAAAACTACAGAAAGTCCCACACCTATTGCGATAGATTCTATACTGCGGGGTCTGATCTGATAAGAGAGTGCTCCAGCGGCTATGGCTGTGGAAAATAAAAAACCAAGCGGTTTAAGAGAGTTCGCGTATAAGATCAAAATAATTACTGCCACACTTATTCTAATAAGTGTTTTAAAATTTGGCCAATTTGACTCCTTATCTGGTGAGAAAATCATCATAGAAGCAGCAATAAAAGCAACAACGGATATTAGATATGGAAATGCTTTAGGTCCTAAGGGATCTGCAAAAAATGGTTGTTCTAACTGTGTAGCACTTGCAAAAAAAGCAAGTGCTACAACAGCAATAATAAGACCGAAAATTCGGTCAGACATTATTTCATAACCCCTATGTCTTTTGAAAGGGCTCTAACTTCGGCTATTACAGTAGCTAAATAGGCTTGAAAATCATCCCCAACTTTATTGAAGGGTGCAAGACCGTTAGCTAACATGGCAGCTTTCCACTCAGGAGAGTCACCTACTGTACGTAGTGCTTCTGTCCATTTAGCATAAGAAGCGTCAGATGCCCCTTTTGGAGTATAAAGACCACGCCAGTTTACTGCAACCACATCAATACCTTGCTCCTTGGCAGTTGGTATTTGTTCGAAGCCTGGAATGCGCTCATCAGTGAAAGATGCCAGTACACGAACATCGCCAGACTTAATAAAGCCAACAACTCCCGATATATCCCCAGTCATAGCAGATGTGAAACCACCAATTGTTTGGGTGATAGCGTCTGCATCACCGTCAACACCAATATACTTGACCTTAAGAATGTCTTTGAAACCTTTACGTCCTAAAGCCATTAATACTTTAAGGTGGTCAAATCCACCCGCTGCAGATCCACCGGCAAATGCATGTTTTGATGGGTCGGCAATTACGGCATCTAGGAGCTCATTAAGAGTTTGGAATGGAGAATCCTTTCCAACAACGATAACACCTGGATCAGCACCAATCGCACCTAAAAAACGAACTTGGTCAGACGTCATACCCGAGTAAGCATTTTGAGCCAATCGTGTGGCAGTAGCTGAAGAAGCCGCTACTATTAGGTCGTCGTCAGAATTTCGTTCATTCACAACGTGCGTATAGGCAAGCCCTCCTCCACCGCCAGCCATGTTGGTAACTTGCACAGGAGAGTCTACAGCCCCAATATCGTACATGATTTTTGTTATACTACGGCAGGTAAAATCCCACCCTCCGCCCGGATTAGCCGGTGCTATACACTCTGCAGCAAAGGATTGACCAATCAAGCCTGTGCTGAAAGCAACCGCCAGGGCCATTTTCGAAAATATTTTCATTTTTATATTCCTTTAAAAGTTATAATAATGACCGGTATATTTTTTTTTGACAATTCGATCATAATATATAATATATATTTTCAACCTGACACTAACCTGACATGAAAAACTTTTTATTTGAAAATTCTTATAGTCGAAGATACCAAAAAACTGGCTCAATCATTAGCAGACCATTTTGATCTTGCGGGTCATAGCTCTAGTATTGCCGGAACTGTTGAAGCGGCAAACGAATTAGTTTTACTTACCCATTATGACATAATGCTCCTCGACATAATGTTACCAGATGGTAATGGCCATACTTTTTTACGTTCACTTAGACTTCAAAAAATTGCTGTTCCGGTTATAGTTATGACTGCAAGATCAGAAATTTCAGACCGAATTGATCTTCTAGATATAGGCGCTGATGATTACATCATTAAGCCTTTTGATATTGCAGAACTTGAAGCTAGATGTCGTGCTGTCTTGCGTCGCCATGGAGGAGGAGGTTACACAAACATCATGCTGGGAAACATTGAACTAAGTCCACTAACAGCAGAATTACGTACCCCTGCAGAAAACTTTAAGCTTCGTAACCGAGAGTTAAGACTCTTGGAAATTTTCATGAATGCGCCCAATATTTTATTCACTAAAGAACAACTTACTGATCGGTTATTTAATATTTCCGAATCTGTTAACGAGAATACAATAGAAGTATATATTGCTCGAATTAGAAAAAAACTTATTGGATGTAATATGCGCATAGAAACCTTACGTGGTATCGGGTACAGATTAACCGAAACCTTTTTACCAAAATGAGGAAGCCGATATCATTAAGGTGGCGCCTTCTAGTTCCACTAATAATAACAGCGATCATTACCTCTGCACTCTTATATTTCACTATGCGCCAAGTCACAAAACAGGCGGTTCAAGCCACTCAGGAAGCATTGCTGGAAAAAGCTGTTACGTCTATACTAGAGCAAACACGGTTCACCGAAAACAATGTGGAAATAGATCTACCGTACAACATCTTTACCATGCTAGGGGCAATCAGTGAGGATAAAGTTTATTATCGAGTTGATCTCGATGGTCTATTCCTTACTGGTTATGAAGATCTAAGATTAAAAAACTTAACAGTTGATAACGAATACATATTCTTTTCCTCTACGATATTCCGGGGGGTTAAGTTGCGTCAAGCAACTGTTCAGCAATTATTTCTAGTCAATGGAAAATCACGATTAATTCAAATAACGGTCGCTCAAACCCAATTATTTCAAGAGGCAATACTTAGAGATATGTCACGCAATGCAGGGGTTATTGGTATTAGCTTTTTTGGGTTTGCTCTTCTTGTTGCATTGCTCGCAACTCGATCTTTCCTAAGACCCATAAACTCACTTGCTGGTACTGTAAGTCGCCGTGGGGCGCATGATCTCCGACCGGTTAAGGGACCAACACCACCAGAACTAATGCCTCTTGTGTTGTCTTTAAACGGATTTATTTCTCGATTAACAGGTACACTACGGCAAACAGAAACTTTCATTGCAGAAGCAGCTCACCATATAAGAACTCCTCTCTCGTTGGTTAAATCAGAATCTCAGCTTGCTCTACGTAAATCCAAATCTTCAGAAAATAGAAAACACTTACATAATATCATTGAGTCTGTTGATATGAGTATTCGGTCTGCTGGACAGTTGCTCGATCACGCACTTGTACTATACCGGTCAGAAAAAATAGACGAGAAGCGCCTTGATTTAGCCGTTGTTGTTCAACATGTGGCCGATAACCTTCAGCCGGCAGCAGATTTAAAAGATATTATAATAAAGACAGAAATTATTAACAACGGTGATATTTTCGTAATGGCTGACCGGGTGCTTTTAGAAGTTGCGTTACGCAACATGCTTGATAACGCAATTAAATATTCAAATCCTGATCAACTGATTTTTGTAAAAATGGTTTTAGACCAAAATTTTGTTAGAATTATAGTTTTAGATAATGGAAGAGGTATTAAAGGTGTGAAAACTAAAGGAATACACAAACGATTTAAACGAGGCAGTAATGTTGATGACGTGATTGGTTCTGGTCTCGGATTAGCAATTATTTCTGAAATCTGTATTATTCTCGGTGGCAGTTTTATTCTTAAGAACAATAAAGGAGTTGGTGCATGCGCAATATTACAATTACCTGTCTGTTAATCTATGTGATTAATCTATTACCCGTCGCGGCATTCGAAATTGAACTTGAGGAAACGTTTGGTGACAATGATTCAGTTTCAACTGTACAAATATTATCTTCGACAGATAGTGAGCGTTTCAGGCCGGTAATAAATGGGTTTATTAATCGTAACCCAGAACTTTCAGTTCGCTATGTTACAGCCTCAACAGCAGAAATTTATACTGCTATTGCTACAGAAAGTACAACTTTTGACTTAGTAATTTCATCTGCGATGGATTTGCAAATGAAGCTAGCAAATGATGGTTTTACAAAAACGGTGACCTTAGCAGGAAATGAGAATGTACCAAACTGGGCTCGCTGGCGTTCTGAAGTATTTGGTTTCGCCCTAGAACCTATTGTTTTGTTAGTTTCTAAACAGGATTTTCTCGACTTAAAATTCCCTAAAACTAGGCGCGATTTACTGGCTTTGATGCGGAATAATCCAGATATTTTTATTAATAGAATTGGGACTTATGACCCAAAAATCTCTGGTGCTGGTTATCTTTTTTCAACGCAAGATTCACGCCAATCAGATACTTTCTGGCGTTTAGCTGAAGTAATGGGACGACTAAATACTAAACTGTATTGTTGTACCTCAAAAATGATTGAAGCGGTCGACAGTGGAGAATTAGCACTCGCTTATAACGTCCTTGGTAGCTATGCAAACGCTGAGCTGCCGTCAGATAGCAATGCTCAAGTCATTGCGTTAGAGGATTACACGCAGATTCTTCTAAGAACCGCCGTGGTTCCTTTGGCATCCAAACGTCCTGATCTGGGAACGCGGTTTCTTGACTACCTTATTAGTGTAGAAGGACAAGATATTTTAGATAAACAGGCAAAATTACCCGCATTAAATAACTTTGAAATTTCTAAACTAGCAAACAGAAAGCCAATACGTTTAGATTCAGGGTTGCTGGTCTTCCTCGACAAATTGAAAAGGTCAGCTTTCTTAAGAGAGTGGGATGCCGCTTTGTTTCAAAATTGAGTTAAATAGAAAGGATTACCTATATGGGCTTAGCCCAAAAAATAACTATTTCCTTATGATTAAAACGTCATAACTATTGCGTAGGATTGTAAATTGTTTGGAAATTGGAAAATACTGGTGTGTGGGTTGAGCTAATATGAACAATCAGTATTAATTTGTATTACCCTTAAAAAATTAATAGAAACTATTTAGATTAATTGTAAGTAGAGATCTTATGTCGCAAAGATTTATTGAACCTGGAGGTGTTGCTAATGTACAAATCAAAAAGGGTGAAAAATTTAAAATAATAAATACTTTTGGACATCAAGTCGTTGATGTTTGGGCCTTCAATTCAAATAATATGTCAGAATCACTTTCAATGCATCATAGCCGCTCTGCTTTGTATAAGATGTGGTTCCAACCAGAAGATACTTTAGTAAGCACACTTTTTGAACCAATCATTAAGATTATATCTGACACATCTAGTGGAGGCCATGACACGTTACATGCCGCCTGCAGTAAGGGTAGTTATAAATTCTATAATGTTCCTGAGCCTAGATCAAACTGTACTGATAATTTAAAACTTGCGTTAGAAAGCTACAATCTTGAGCTGAGTCACACTCCTTGCCCATGGAACTTGTTTGAACATGCGTTTATCAAATCAAATGGTTTGTTAGAAGATAAACCGTCAACGGCGAAACCTGGTGACTTTGTAGAGCTTGAAGCTCAAAAAGATCTTGTTGTTATATGCTCTGCCTGCCCATCTCGAGTTGGGAATATAAGTGCTTCTGACCCTAAAGGTGCAACGATAGAATATTAATCAGCTAATTAACTGTTTAAATAACCACATTTTTCGTTGATGTGACGAAGTTTCACGTTCACTTAATATATGCTAGACAGCGAGTTGATTTAAGGCGATATGCTAATCGAAAGTTAAAGTCAGTTTTGATTTAAACTTATTAAGTATAACTAATGTAGGAGCGATCTAATGAACTTGTCTCAGTTTTATATAAACGGTAAATGGGTAGACCCCGTAAAGCCGGAAACACTTGATGTTATAAACCCAGCAACTGAGGAAAGTGTTGGGCGCATTAGTGTTGGATCTATACAGGATGTAGATAATGCTGTGATAGCAGCTCGCCAAGCATTCAACTCATTTTCTAAAACTTCCGTTAACGAACGAATCGAACTTCTTACAGAGATAAGAAATATCTATAAAAAGCGCTTCACGGAAATTGCAGAAGCAATTATGACTGAAATGGGTGCTCCTATCAATTTAGCTAGCGGCGCTCAAGCAAGCGTTGGAATGGCACACTTAAAAACAGCTATTCGAGTGCTTGGAGAACAAAAGTTTGAATATACCCATAACAACATAGTAATTAGAAAAGAACCAATAGGTGTTTGTGGGTTAATAACACCGTGGAATTGGCCAATAAACCAAGTTCTTTCTAAGTTAGCACCATGCATCGCAGCGGGATGCACGGCGGTCTTAAAACCTAGTGAAATAGCACCACTATCCGCAATAATTATCTCTGAAATAATTCATGAAGCAGGAGCTCCTGCAGGCGTTTACAATATGGTACATGGTTATGGTCCAATTGTTGGTGAAGCAATGTCAAATCACAAAGATATAGATATGATGTCTTTTACTGGATCAACTCGGGGTGGTATCGCAGTCGCTACTGCCTCTGCAAAAACGGTAAAAAGAGTGAGCCAAGAGCTTGGAGGAAAATCACCTAATATAATAATTGATGACGCTAAATTTAATGAGTCAGTAACGAAAGGTGTTTCAGGCTGTATGTCCAATACAGGGCAATCCTGTAACGCTCCGACTCGAATGCTGGTGCCGGCACATCGACATGACGAAGCATTAGAAATTGCAAAAACAGCAGCTAATTCTATGAAAACTGGCGATCCAAAGTTACAAAGCACTGATATTGGGCCACTGGTAAGTGAACTGCAGTTTAATAAAGTCCAGGAACTTTTAAAATCAGGCATGCAAAGTGGAGCAACACTTGTAACTGGAGGGGTCGGAAAACCTGATGGTCTAGAAATAGGATATTTTGTTAAACCTACTATATTTGGGAATGTTTCTAACGACATGGAAATTGCTCAAGAGGAAATATTTGGGCCTGTTTTATCCATAATTCCTTATAAAACAGATGAAGAAGCAGTATCCATTGCCAACGATAGTGAATATGGACTAGCAGCATATGTTGCTGGAGAAAATACTGATAAACTTATGTACTTTGCTCGCAATTTGAATGCAGGCCAAATTCACCTTAATTATGCTAGTGGAGGTGCAGACGCACCTTTTGGTGGTTTCAAAAAATCTGGGAATGGGCGTGAAAAAGGTGAGTGGGGATTAGACGAATTTTTAGAAATTAAAGCTATAATGGGATGAAATAATCTCAAGAGCTTCCTTTAGTTGGATAATATTAACATCACGTACGCTTAGGCCTCTCATTGGCTGTTAGTCAGTTTTTCAAGAGTTTTGTGGAGGTGGTCTGGAATATGCATATTAGTAGGGCTCAAAAGCAGATACGATTTTGTCCTCAACTTGAGATTTTGATTAACCAGGAACCTTTTACTGATGCCTCACTTGCCTAATGATAGGCCTGTCTAATCTAACCCAGATCAGAAAAAGTTATTTTCACTGATACATTTATTGATAAAGTTACAAAATAAAATAGCATGACTACTCATGGCCCTAGGGTAAGTTCATGAAGGTGATTTTAAAGGATAGTCTAAAACTAGAAGTGAGAGAGACTTGACAGAACAAAACACAAATCAAAAAA
>CAJIZW010000042.1 GCA_905181985.1 uncultured Paracoccaceae bacterium
TACGAAGACACCGGCTATGGTAGACTAAAAAAAAGACACACACGGTCCAGAACTAGTTGGTGGTAAAATGCTTTTTCAATCCTACATTATAAATTTACCAAAAGAAAAAACTCGTCATAATTTTATGAAAAAGCAAATGGAAAAACTCGATTTAGAACATACCTTTATTTCAGCTGTTATGGTTTCCAACCTAAGCGAAGACGATTATATAAATAGTGGAATGGGGTGGCAAAGACCTCTCAGAAAAACTGAACTGGCATGTTTCTTAAGTCATAAGGAAGCGTGGAAAAAGGCGGCCAACTCCGATACTCATTCCTTAATATTAGAAGACGATGCAGTACTTTCACCATCCACTAAAGATATAATTCATGATGTTATAGGGTCACTCAATTTTGACTTCCTTTGTCTTGAAACTAGATTTCATAGAAAAAAGCTAATTGGTCCTACGCAATTAACAAAAAAAAGTAAGTTTGCACGACTTTACCAGGATCGGGCAGGGGCTGCAGCATACTTATTAAGCCCAGCAGGAGCAAGGAAACTATATAATAAAACTAAATTTATTAAACCTGGCCTAGCCGACGCTTATATTTCAAGCTCTTATGAGCTTCAAGCTTATCAAATACTCCCGGCACTAGCCATCCAACTTGATCAATGTAATATTCACGGACTTGTTCCTGAAATTAAAACAGAGACATCAATAAACGAAAACCGTCCAAATGATCAAATGGGCCTCTTTTTAAAATTAAGGTTTATTACTAGGCGCATTATTGCTCAAATTCGCTTAGGTATACGAATTATATCAAAGATGTTTATTTCAAAGTTCAAAGAAGTTCCGATAGCACCAGATTTCTATAATTAAACACACATCCTTAAATCTACTTTTTCTGATCAACTATAAAAGCATCACTGTCGGTAAAGTTTTATATTTTATCTATACTACACAGACCACAACTGTTTATACACATCACCAATTAACTGCGCTTCGTTACTTATACTGTAAGTTTCATTGGCGGCCTTCCTACCTCTTATACTGACTTCATTTCGGTATTCTTCCTCTGTTAAAAAAAGAGTTATACATTCAATAGCTGAATTTAAATCTCCTACTGGTACTACTTTTCCACAGCGACCTTGATCTGAAAACTCTTTAAAGTAACCTGTACTGCTAGCTACAAACGGTACCCCTGAAGCCATTCCTTCCAACGGAGTCATCCCAAAACCTTCATAACGTGGCAATGCGACCAACAGTGACAAAGATCTAAAAATAATCGGTAATTTTTCAGCGGAAATTTCACCAGTAAAAATAATCCTATCGTTTAACCCGGCAGTATTAACTTTACTCTTTAAGTTTTCTAAAAAACTTTTGTCCTTATCTCCAGCCTTTCCAATTATTAAAGCAGTTAGATCTTTCATATTTGGTAAAATCCTAATCATTGAATCTACAAAAAAATCGGTGCCTTTTTCTTTTCTAATGCGTCCAATTGTTGCAATCCCCTTAACGCCGGGATAACCGGTTTTTTTCCAGGCATCTCTTAAGTTATTTGATGGCCTGAATTTTTCTGTATTAACCCCATGTGGAATAATAGCGCCTACATTAGGCACATAACTCGCAGCTAACTCTGTAGTTGCGATTACAGTATCCATTTTAGAAATTAACCACCTAGGTACTAAAGAATGTTGCCGCTGCGCTGCCGATGTAAAAACTATCTTTATTGGGAGACGTAATATATCTCTCGCTATGATAGCATCCCTCATCTCATTATTACGCCTTACGTGCCATATAGAAAATAGTTTATTTTTAGGCTTAGCTTTTGCAAGATAATATGCTGTTGCTCGCGACACAGGTTTAGGGCATTCCGGCAAAGAACATCCCACAAGCCTTAGATTATAAGTTTGAGCTTGCTTTAGTAAAACATTTGCAGTTGTTGCTGAAACACCAGTAAAGTTCTTATTATAATTGGTGACAAACAGGTCAATATTATCAGTCATAGCGAAAGACTATTACAATGAAGATCTACAAACAATTTAACAATTTCCATTACTCTCTATAACGCTACTAAATATTAATTAGGCGACTGATCACGGTCATACATACTATAGTCGCGTAATACTTCATATATCGTTGCATCAACCATAGCATCCAGTGTAGCAAAGTTAGAAATTAATTTTGATGCGCTCTCAAAGTCTAAAGTAGAGGCCATAGCGGTAAATGCATGCTCTCTATTTATACTTTTAAAAGATGTAAATGAAGTATCCTGAAGTTCATTAGTACTGTTAATTAATACAATATACTTCGATTCCAGTTTTCTTTTTTCTTCATCAAAATAACTGAAATTTTTGCTTTCGTATTTAACTACTTTCTTTCCTACCCTAATTCTGTAGTCATCGAAGTGTAGTTTCTTACCTTTCATTTGTGCCTTTTGATGCTCCGGATCTTGCCGCCAACTTAAAATTGATTCTTCACTGTCCCAAATTTGAAAAGATAAGAGAAAGTCTTTATCAGACAAATTTGAAAACCTATCAATCCATTTAAGACCAGGGTATTTTGATAGAATTGGATTAAGATAATCTACCTCACTTAAGTAGTTTTTTAGATGGCCGTCTTTAGGCTTTACTTCAAAAAAAAGACCGTACATTTACGCTTTACCTTAATTTTAACATTACAAACTGCTATCTAGAGCTTCAAGAATTGCATCTCCCATATCAGTCGTAGATACTGGTTTCATATCCTCTTCTTGCATTAAATCAGATGTCCTAATCCCCTTTGCAAGAACTGCATCTATTGCACTCTCCA
Source organism: uncultured Paracoccaceae bacterium (assembly GCA_905181985.1). Taxonomy (GTDB): domain Bacteria; phylum Pseudomonadota; class Alphaproteobacteria; order Rhodobacterales; family Rhodobacteraceae. Next base: position 2,792 of record CAJIZW010000042.1, read on the forward strand.
AACGTTTAGACTCGTCTAATTCATTAAAAGAATACCTTAATGCCATCGCAAAGCTTAGTATGCACGCAATGGGATTTGCTTTTCCTTGTCCCGCAATGTCAGGTGCAGAGCCGTGAACAGGTTCATATAAAGCCTTTGGTTTACCATTTTCATCCGGCAAACCTAATGAAGCTGATGGGAGCATACCCAAAGAACCAGTCAACATAGCAGCAACGTCACTTAACATATCGCCGAATAAATTATCAGTTACAATGACATCAAACTGTTTTGGCGCTCGTACTAATTGCATTCCTCCAGCGTCCGCATACATATGGCTTAACTCAACATCTGGGTATTCATTATCGTGCACCCATTGCACTTCTTCACGCCACAATATACCCGATTCCATTACATTTGCTTTTTCCATAGAGCAAACTCTGTTATCTCTTTTTCTTGCTAGCTCGAATGCCGATCGAGCTACACGTCGTATTTCGTTCGTAGTATATCTTTGCGTGTTTATACCAACTCTTCCACCTTCATTGTCATCTTGGATACCTCTTGGTTCTCCAAAATATATTCCACTTGTTAACTCACGAATGATCATAATATCTAATCCAGCCACAAGTTCTTTTTTTAAAGACGAAAAATCTGCTAATGCATCAAAACACTGCGCGGGTCTTAAATTTGAAAATAAATCTAATTCTTTTCTTAGCCTAAGCAGCCCACGTTCCGGTTTAACGCTAAAATCTAAATCATCATATTCTGGTCCACCGACAGCCCCAAGTAAAACCGCATCAACTTGTAAAGCTTTGGCAACAGTTTCATCAGTGATTGGCACACCAAACTTATCATAGGCTGCCCCCCCAACTAAGTCTGTGGTTATATCAAAATGCAAATTTCTCTTAGAGCCAAACCAATCAATAACTCTTACTACTTGGTCCATAACTTCTGGACCTATTCCATCACCCGGTAAAATTAATATAGAAGGTTTAGTCATTAAATTTCTCCGTTACTTATTTTGTTTTCACAGTATTAAAAAATTTATAGAATATATTGAATCTTAATAAATATAATCTAAATGGTTAAACCCAAGGTCGAGAAACAGCGGCCTGTTGTTCGAAATTTTGTATAGAAGTCTGTTTTTCTAAAGTTAAATCAATATCATCTAAACCGTTCATCAAACAATGCTTTCTAAATGAATCTACCTTAAATTTAAAAGCTACACCCTCAGAAGAGGTAACTGTCTGAGTTTCTAAATCAATACTAATTCTAGCATTCGACCCTTTTTCTGCATCTTTCATAAGAACGTCAACTTCCTCAGGAGGAAGCACAATTGGTAAGATACCATTTTTAAAACAATTATTATAAAAAATATCGGCAAAACTTGGGGCTATAATACATTTAATGCCAAAATCATTTATTGCCCATGGCGCATGCTCTCTAGAGGACCCACAGCCAAAGTTTTCTCCCGCTACTAGTACCTGGGTATCTCTATAAGCCTTCTGGTTAAGAATAAAATCAGGCTTTTCACTTCCATCATCTTTATATCTCATTTCACTAAATAAATTTACTCCCAAACCAGTTCTCTTTATTGTCTTTAGAAATTGTTTTGGAATTATCATATCTGTATCAGTATTAATTAATGGCAGTGGAGCAGCAACTCCTGTAAGCGAGTTAAATTTTTCCATTTATAGTAATCTCCCGTTAAACCCGTAGGCTACGCTGCGTTAATTATGCTTTAGTTTTCTAATATCAGTTAAATAGCCAGTCAAAGATGCCGCTGCCGCCATAGCCGGTGACATAAGATGGGTTCGCCCACCACGGCCTTGGCGTCCTTCAAAATTTCGATTTGAAGTAGCAGCGCAACGTTCTCCAGGACTTAATTGATCTGGATTCATAGCCAAACACATTGAACAACCTGCCAACCTCCACTCAAACCCTGCATCTAGAAATATTTCAGCTAGACCTTCCTCTTCAGCCTGTGCTCGAACTAAACCTGATCCAGGAACTATCATACATCTTAAACCATCCTTAACCTTCTTACCTCTTAGAACTTCTGCTGCAGCTCTGAGGTCTTCGATTCTGCCGTTGGTACAGGATCCTATGAAAACAGTGTCTATCTTTACTTCGGATAAGGGCATACCAGGTATTAAACCCATATATTCAAGAGATCGTTTAACCGCCTCCACCTTTCCACCTTCAAAATCTTCTGGTCGGGGAACTGTCGCTGTAACTGGAAGAACATCTTCAGGTGATGTCCCCCATGTGACAACTGGAGCTATGTCTTCACCCTTGATTGTAAGTACTTTATCGAAAACAGCGTCTTCATCTGAAAATAATGTTTTCCAGTACAACTCGGCTGTTTCCCAAGCGGCTCCCTTGGGAGCATGAGGCCTACCTTTACAATATTCAAATGTCTTTTCATCTGGTGCGATTAAGCCGGCTCGTGCTCCACCTTCTATGGCCATATTGCAAACTGTCATTCTTCCCTCCATTGAGAGAGATCTGATCGCTTCACCACTGTATTCTATTACATAGCCCGTTCCACCCGCAGTACCTGTTTGCCCAATCACTGTTAAAGTAATATCTTTAGCCGTTACGCCAGCCTTAAGTTTACCAGTTACCTCAACTTTCATATTTTTTGATTTTTTCTGTATTAATGTTTGTGTGGCTAAAACATGCTCAACTTCTGAAGTACCAATTCCATGAGCAAGTGCTCCAAATGCCCCGTGAGTTGCAGTATGACTATCACCACAGACAACTGTCATTCCCGGCAAAGTCCAACCCTGCTCCGGCCCTACAATATGCACTATACCCTGCCGAATATCATCTACTGGATAATAGTGAATTCCAAAGTCCTCTGCGTTTTTATCAAGGGTCTCTACTTGTATTCGGCTCTCTTCATTATCTATACCTTTTTGTCTATCCAGCGTAGTAGGAACATTGTGATCAGGCACTGCGATTGTCTTATCTGGCGCATGAACTGATCTACCAGCTACTCTTAAACCCTCAAAGGCCTGAGGACTTGTTACCTCGTGAACAAGATGTCTATCAATATATAAAAGACAAGTTCCGTCATCCGCTTCATGAGCAACGTGATCATTCCATATTTTATCGTATAATGTTTTCGGAGACATTCTTACCTCTAATTCTATTTAATATTTTAAAATCTAAAAATTATCGTTATAAAAGTATTATTCAGTATATTTCTAAACCAAACCATCTCTCCAGGAAAGAGAATTATCCATTGGCCCTTATATTTAGTAAGTCAACTTACTTAACTATATCGTGGTTACACATTAATGTATTACAATTGAAACAAAAAGTGCAAAGCTGGAGTTCTAATATATTACTATAAAAACTAAATCAAAAAAATACCTTGAGATCTATCCTTTATAATTCTATCTCTCGTTTTAGTAAAAAATAAAAGGGTTAATATAGTTAAGTTTTTCAAATCATAGCATAAGTACATTATGTTACTTTTTTAAATTAACGAAGGAGTTCTCACAATTGGATGAAATATTAGATTCTGACGCCACATCTCAGTTACAAAAGTTAGCTTCAAAGGAAATATCTCCTAGAGAGTTAATGGAGGCAACCCTTGACAGAATAGAAAAAGTTAACCCTAAGGTTAATGCTATTGTCTCCCTACAAAGCCGTGAAGAGCTCATCAAAAAAGCGGAAAGCCCTTTACCTGGGCCTCTAAGAGGTCTTCCTATCGCAATAAAAGACTTAGAGGAAACAAAAGGTATTACAACAACTTATGGATCGCCACTCTTTAAGGATTTTAACCCGGACTTCGATTCTAATATGGTATCAAGAATCAAAGCAGCTGGAGCAATTGTAATAGGAAAAACCAATGTTCCTGAATTCGGACTTGGTTCACATACCTATAACCCTGTGTACGGTAAAACTCTCAATCCATATAATCTAAAAATGACATGTGGTGGCTCAAGTGGTGGTGCCTCTGTAGCTCTAGCAACCCGAATGGTGTCGCTAGCAGATGGCTCTGATATGATGGGATCACTCAGAAATCCAGCTGCCTGGGGTAATATATTTGGATTTCGTCCTAGCTCTGGACTCGTTTCAAAAGGCGGTAGCGCTGAAGTATTTTTTAATCAAATTTCGACAAGCGGGCCTATGGCTCGTTCAGTTAGAGACATCGAGCTATTATTAGGCATACAATCCAAGCTTGACCCAACAGATCCACATTCTTATGGGCCTTATAAAACTACATCTAAGTCCCCAAAAAATTTAAAAATAGGTTGGTTAGGTGATTGGGGCGGCTCCTATGCCACTGACCCCATTATTTTACAAAGGTGTCAAGAAGCACTGAAGATTTTTGAAGATAATGGCCACCATATCATTGAAGCCTCGCCCTTATTTTCAGCCGAAGCACTTTGGAGCGCTTGGACTACTCTAAGAAGCTGGAGTATGTCCGAAAAATTTAGAGAAAATTACAATAACCCCTTAGAAAAGAAACTTTTAAAACCCGCAGTTGTGTGGGAAATTGAAAAAGGGTTAGCATTAACACCAGAAGAAATTTTTAAAGCTAGTAGAATTAGATCGGACTGGTTTAGAGTAACTGCAGAAATGGGTTTTGATACTCTAGTTTTACCATCCACCCAAGTTTTTCCTTTCGATAGTGAACTTGATTGGCCTACTAAAATTTTAGAAAGGGAAATGGATACTTACCACAGGTGGATGGAAGTCGTTATTCCGGCCTCTTTAACGGGCCTTCCTGCGATATCAGTTCCTATAGGCTTTGGTCCAGAAAACACTCCAGCAGGTATGCAACTGATTGGGCACCGAAGGCATGACGCAAATATTTTAGCTTTAGCGAAACAATATGAACAATCAATTTCATTTCTTGATATGAAGCCTGGTTTTTAGTTTATTTAAAATCTTATCAATCTTATTTATTTGAACCGTGAGATACCAAATAAGCCCATATATTTATCGCATCAGAAGCTTTCTTTAATTTGTAAGACATTTTCGACCTTGCTGACCTATCTTTTAGTTTAGCAACAAGGAAAGCTTTTGGATTAACTACGTACTCAACAAAATCTTCTTTTTCCCAGACCAACCCTGCTTCTCCCGCTTTAACAATAGAACTTCCGTATCGATATGAGGTTGTTCCAGAAACTCTGCCACTAAGTCCCCATAAGTTTGGCCCTGCTTTCCCCCCTTTCTCTATCGCAATACCATCATCTGATATAATTGAGTGACAGGATTTGCATTTTTTAAATAATTTCTTACCGTCAGCTACATTACCAGAGAGACCCTCAGCCACACAACCTTGGCCCATCGTGATACTCAGAAGAAAAGTTATAAATAATAAAGCTTTTATTTTTAAACAATTACGTTTCAAGAGTTCAAGCTACTGACTTTGCCAAAGCACACTGGCTCCACAGCTCTGAAAGGGCAACAACAAGGTGATTAACATCCGCATCTGTGTGAAGTGGGGAAGGTGTAAATCTCAGTCTTTCAGTACCCTTAGGCACAGTTGGATAATTAATTGGCTGGACATAAATCCCATACTCATTCATCAAAATATCTGCAATCTGGCGACATTTTATTGGATCCTTTATCATAACTGGGATTATATGACTGGAATTATTTAGAAAGGGTATCCCTGCTTTTGTTAATTCTTTTTTTAAAAGATTAACTTGTCGACGCTGTGCAAACCGTTCAAAATTACTTCCCTTAAGGTGAAAAACTGCTGCCCTTGCAGCCGCAACAACAGCAGGCGGCAACGCCGTAGTAAAAATAAATCCTGAGGCAAAAGAGCGGATAAAATCACACAAAGCTACTGACCCAGTAATGTAGCCACCAGCAACTCCAAATGCCTTACCAAGAGTTCCCTCGATTAGTGTAATTCTGTCAGAAAGACCTTCTTGCTCAGCTATTCCTGCACCAGTCGCACCGTATAGGCCGACGGCATGAACTTCATCTAAGTACGTTAAAGCATTATATTTTTCCGCAACCTCAACAATATCTTTTATTGGCGAAATATCCCCATCCATTGAGTATATTGACTCAAAAGCAACAATTTTTACCACTGACTTAGGTAGGGAGGCCAGTTTCTTATCTAAATCATATGCATCATTATGCTTCCAAATTATTTTTTTTGCCCCAGAATGCCGTATTCCCTCAATCATAGAAGCATGATTGGCCTCATCACTCAAAATTACAGCGTTGGGTATGCGTGAGCCTAATGTACTAAGCGTAGCTAGATTCGACACATAGCCAGAGGTAAATAACAAGGCAGACTCTTTATTATGTAAAGCTGCTAAATCATCTTCCAATAAAGTATGTAAATAATTCGTTCCTGATATATTCCGTGTTCCACCCGCACCCGTCCCATATTTATCTGCGGCATCTTTCATTGCCGACACCACAGATGGATGTTGGCCCATCCCAAGGTAATCATTAGAACACCAAACTGTTACTTCATTTCGCTCAGAAGAAATATTATAAGCTTTTGGAAACTGACCTCGGGCTCTTTCCAAGTTAGCAAAAACTCTGTAATTTCCTTCTTTCTTAAGAACGTCTAACTGATCATTAAAAATTTTATCAAAATTCATAAAGTAACCCTTAAAACATTAAACCTGGAACAATGCATGAATTCATTTTTTTCAAAATATTTCAATTGTAATTCCTTTTCACTTTGCCTTTACAACAAGTTGAGTTCAAAATAATACCAAAAAGATAACAGAAGACTAAAACGTCGCATTATAGAAACCTATTAATTTTAAATAAATAATAATAAATTGGGAACTCTATCCCGTTGAGATTGTTTAAATTAAATGTTATGCTCAAAGTAATATTACTATAACGCACATTGCGTTTAAAAAAAAGGATTGACCGCTGTCTCAAATTTTAAATGTCACCAAGCCGAAAGTGACTAAAAAGCGCGCAAAGGCTACCAAAAATATTAGTGAAAAACTGTTGAAATTGATCACTGCAACTCTCAGTGATGAAAAAGCTGCAGAAATTATAAAAATTGATCTCCGTGGTAGAACAGAAATTGCCGATTATATGGTAATTTGTTCTGGGAGCTCTACTAGACAAGTGTCTGCGCTTTCAGAGAAAATTCTAGATTTAACAAAAACAGAATTTAAAATAATTTCCAAAACTGAGGGAAAAAGTCAAGGGGATTGGGTTTTAATAGATTCTGGTGACGTAATCACTCACATATTTCGACCAGAAGTTCGTGATTTTTATCAATTGGAAAAATTGTGGTCACAAAATGAAATTTCAGTTGATAGTTAAATGAAAATTAATATTTGTGCTATTGGTTACATAAGAAAGTCCCCCGAAGAAGAGTTAATTAAAAACTATATTGACCGGTTTGATCGTATAGGGAGTATCATTGGTATAGGGCCAATAAAGGTTATTGAAAAAGAAGATAAAAAAAACAAAGGTGTGCGTGCTGAAGGTCAACTTTTGATCGACTCAATTCCAAGTGGAAGTATCATATGCACTCTTGATGAAAATGGCTTGGAACTTGACTCCCACGGATTCGCAAAAAAAATTAGCTTTTGGAGAGATAATGGTAACCAAGCAGTGACCCTTATAATTGGTGGTGCATCTGGTTTATCTAAAGGTGTTAAAGAAAAAGCTGATTTATCTATTTCCTTAGGTAAAATGGTTTGGCCACACCGTCTAGTAAGAGTTATGCTGGCAGAGCAATTATATCGAGCAGCTTCGATTATCTCAGGATCTCCATATCATAAAGCATAGGTATTAGAGGAACACCCAATTGGCCAAAATAAATAAACCGGTTATCTTATGTGTTTTGGACGGTTGGGGCTTATCCAAAAAAATTGAAGGTAACGCTCCTCTAATTGCTAACACACCCACATTAGATAAATTAATTTCTTCATGTCCAAACTCGAAGCTTACTACTCACGGCCCTGATGTTGGACTGCCCGAAGGGCAAATGGGAAACTCTGAGGTCGGCCACATGAATATTGGTGCTGGAAGAGTAGTCTCTATGGATTTAGTTCAAATTGATTCTGCAATAAAAAATAAAACCTTTTTTAAGAAAAAAAATCTTGATATATTTATCGAGAATGTAAAAAAATCAAGTGGTGTAATACATCTTGTGGGACTTTTATCTGATGGTGGAGTTCATGGCCATATAAATCACATTTTGACTTCAATGAAGTATTTTTCAAAAAAAAAAATACACACTGTTTTACATTTAATTACTGATGGGAGAGACGTCGCTCCAAAATCAGCATTAGGGTACTTAAAAAAGTTTTCCAATCTTCCAGGGACTGTTTCTATTGGAACAGTAAGCGGACGTTACTATGCCATGGATCGTGACAATCGTTGGGAAAGAACAAAATTAGCATATAATGCTATAGTTTTAGGGTCAGGTTTAAAAGAAACCTCAATTGAAGAGAGTTTAAAAAGCTCATATCGAAGAGATGAAACTGATGAGTTCATTAAGCCAACAGTTCTCAATAATTATAAAGGGATTTCTGAGAAAGATGGTCTTCTAATTCTTAACTTTAGGTCTGACAGAGTCCTCCAGTTAATGGACGCCATTGCCAACCCTTCCTTTAATAAAATTTCATTAGGAGCACGGCACAAAATTAACAACGTTTTGGGAATGGTCAACTACTCTGAACGTCACCAAAAGTTTATGTCTAGCATTTTTATAAAAAACTTAGAAAAAAATAACCTTGGGTCATGGATTTCTCAACATAACCTCAAGCAGCTACGGGTAGCTGAGACAGAGAAATATCCACATGTTACTTTCTTTTTTAATGGTGGCAAAGAGGACTCAGAGCTTTTAGAAGATAGATGCATGCCGGAGAGCCCAAAAGTAGAAACGTATGACATGGTTCCAGAAATGGCTGCTACTAAAATCACCGAAAAGATTTTAGAGGGGATAGATCTTAACTATAGCTTTATTCTCGCAAACTATGCGAATCCCGATATGGTCGGTCATACTGGTAATTTGAAGGCAACCATTAAAGCCTGTGAAGCTGTAGACTTAGAGCTTGAAAAAATTATAAAGAAATTAAAGGTCTCTAATGGTATAATGTTAATAATTTCTGATCATGGAAACTGCGAAAAAATGATTGATAGTAAAACGCGTCAACCCCATACTGCGCATACTCTTAACTTAGTTCCAGCTGTTTTGGTAGGTTATGAATCTGATACCAAGCTTAGGGACGGCAGACTTTCTGATATAGCACCAACTATATTAGATTTGATGAACTTACCTAAACCGCCAGAAATGACCGGAAAAACTCTAATTATACGAGGTCATTAATAATCACCATAGTATTTTTCATTTTCATATTTTTAATAATTATATCTATATTTTCTCAAAGATTCTTGTTATTATCAAACAACAATATACAAAATCAGTTATGATTGATTGTAAAACTAACTTAAGTATTAAATTCTAAATTAATGGAGAGTATTGTGGGCTCTCAAAAAATGGGTGTTATAGTGTTGAAAAATAAAAGTTTTCTATTGGTTGGTGTTCTTACTGTGGGTCTTTACTTATTAAGTGGAGGTAAAGATTACAGTTCTGCGGTGGCAAAAGAGCAGGAGAGTGATACTCTAATATATGAACAGCTAGATCTTTTTGGAAAAGTATTCGAACGTATTAGGGAAGAATATATCGAAGAGGTTTCAACTAAGGATCTAGTTGAGGCAGCAATTAAAGGAATGCTAACTTCTCTTGACCCCCACTCGTCCTATCTCGCACCAGACGACTTTGAAGATATGCGCACCCAGACAAAAGGAGAGTTTGGTGGATTAGGTATCGAAGTAACGCAAGACGAGGGTTATATAAAAGTTATAACACCAATGGACGATACCCCAGCTTTTGATGCGGGTATAGAAGCTGGGGACTTTATAACTTCAGTTGATGGCAAAAGCCTCCTTGGACTAACTCTCAATGAGGCGGTAGATTTGATGAGGGGTCCTGTTGGTTCTGAAATTATTATAACTGTTGTACGAGAAGGGTTTGACGACCCGTTTGACGTATCAATTATTCGGGATATTATAAAAATTACTGCTGTAAAGTCTCGAAGAGTTGGTGATAGCATTGTTCTTCGAATATCCGCATTTAACAAGCAAACTTACCCCAACCTTAAAAATGGCTTGTCAAAAGAAATAAAAGCTGCAGGCGGTCTAAGCAATGTCAACGGTATTGTTTTAGATTTACGCAACAATCCAGGAGGGCTTCTTTCGGAAGCAATATCAGTTTCTGATGCTTTTTTAGATAAGGGCGAAATTGTGTCCACACGAGGCAGAAACCTTAATGACAGCCAACGGTACAATGCTAGGCGCGGTGACCTTTCGAAGGGTAAGCCTATAGTAGTGTTAATTAATAACGGCTCTGCCTCAGCCTCAGAAATTGTAGCAGGCGCTTTACAAGATCATAAAAGAGCAGTCATTGTGGGTCAGAAAAGCTTTGGAAAAGGTTCTGTTCAAACGATCATCCCTGTTCAGGGTGATGGAGCCATGAGGTTAACAACATCTCGTTATTACACCCCTTCAGGCCGTTCAATTCAAGCACTGGGGGTTTCGCCTGACATAATTGTCAAGCAGCCTTCTCGTAAACCAACCAAAAAAACCGACAGCGAAGAGACTAAGCGTCCAGTTCGATCCGAAGCTGATTTACGTGGTTCGTTAAATAACGACTCAATTTCAAGTGATGAGAGAGATCTCTTAGAGGAGGAAGAGAAAAAAGCTGAGGACGCCGCAAAGTTAAGAGACGAAGACTATCAACTAGCTTACGCTCTAGATATCCTTAAAGGACTTAGTGCATTATCTTATGGAAAAAAATAATAGTGTGGTTGTGATCTAAATGTTAAGCAACAAATATAGTAAACTTCCCTATCGCTTGAATGTGGGGCTAATGATAATCAACCACGACAAAAAAGTTTTTTGTGGACAAAGGTTAGATAATAACAATCAGGCTTGGCAAATGCCTCAGGGTGGTATTGACGAGGGTGAGACACCCATTAATGCAGCCTATAGGGAACTCTATGAAGAAACAGGTATTAAAAAGGAAAAAGTAGAAAAGATAGCCACATCAAAAGTTTGGATTAATTATGATTTACCACAGGAACTTATCCCAAGGCTTTGGGGGGGTAAGTTTAGAGGCCAAAAGCAAAAATGGTTTCTATTTAAATTTAATGGGTTGGATGCTGATATTGATATTAATACTGAGCATAAGGAATTTTCAAACTGGTGTTGGATGCGTCCATCAAGCCTAATAGATAGCATAGTTCCATTTAAACAAGAAGTTTACAAAAAAGTTTTAAATGAGTTTTGTGATAAAATGGGAACTGAGGATAATAATTAATGCCTATTTTTCAGTTAATGCTAATATCTATAATCCAAGGCATTACCGAGTTTCTTCCTATTTCATCATCTGCCCATTTAATTTTACTTCCAAAGCTTACAACATTAAAAGATCAGGGGGTTACTATAGATGTTGCAGTGCATATTGGTACACTATTTGCTGTAATTATTTACTTCATAAGAGATATAAAATTAATCGTAATTGATTTTATTAATATGATTACCCTTAAGAAAAAGGTTAAGGGTAATTCATTAGTAATTTGTTTAATAGTAGCAACAATACCAGTAATTTTATTTGGTTTAATAATAAAAGTTACTGGGCTAGATGAAAGCCTAAGGTCTGTAAAAATAATAGGCTGGGCAATGCTGCTGTTTGGTATTGTTTTGTATTATACTGACCGAACAGGCTCAACTAATAGATCTATAAAAAGTTGGTCAATAAAAGCTGCTGTAATAATGGGATTCTGGCAAGCACTGGCATTGATCCCAGGAACATCTAGAGCAGGCTCTACTATTTCTGGGGCAAGAGTATTAGGATTTTCACGAAAAGATTCGGCTAAGCTTTCAATGCTAATGTCAATTCCAACTATAATAGCATCAGGAACGTTACTTATTGCCGGCATCGCTGTTTCGGGAGATTTAAATTTAGCAAAAGATTTTGCCTTCGCTATTCTCACTTCATTCTTAACTGCTCTGCTTGCAATAAAAATTATGATGCACTTTCTTAATAAATTCAGCTATACTCCTTATGTTATATACCGAGTAATATTCGGTTTAATATTACTAAGAATTGCGTATTCCTAGATAATAGGCGTCACAACTATTGTAACAACGTATTAAATAAAGAAGCCATAAAAAATAAGCTTAAAGGGCAGCTAGTTTTGTTTCTCTGGGTCAGAGAACTCTCCTGCCGGGCGATACTTCCATAAATATTCTGATAAAATAATTTCTAATGCTTTAGGTTCTATTCCAAGATCTTTAAATGTTTTTTCTTCCCTCGAAACTACATTGTCATTTTTGAGATTTAAAACTTGATCAAGGGTTATTGGCCCCCTTATTATACCTAAGGATATGGCCTTACCTAAGTCAAATCCGGTTCCCATAAGACTTGCGATCCAAAATGGCAGATTCACTATAAGACGCCTTCTCAAAATAATTTTTAGCATTCTACGCATTAGTTCATTAAATGATGCTACCTCTGGTCCACCTAACTCATATATTCCTGCCTGAACGTCATTGTTTATGCCTAAAAATGCTGCTCTA
>CAJIZW010000043.1 GCA_905181985.1 uncultured Paracoccaceae bacterium
TAATGAATTGAATCCTATTTTTACGTATTTTTTTCTTATACACAAAATGATAAACGTAGCCTATCTAAAAACGAAAGTTATATCTCTGGTATTAAAAATGTTATCGAAGATTGATATTGCCTAGGTAATGTACTTAGATGTATTGGGTTAGTCACTACTAAAAAATATATTTTTTATTTAATAAATATTTATAGTTGGCTAAGCGATGATTTATTTTAACCTATTCGTAAATCGTGTCCGTTTCATTCTTCTTAGCATCGGCTGGCTTGGTGCGATTTTGAATATTTTACTTGGTGAAAGTGTAAGAGGCCTCGTAAATACAAGTGTAGCTTGTTTCCTACTTTTTGTCCTTCTAACTTTACCACGGTTGCGATTGAGCTCTATCTTAATTTTATTATTTTTAACTATTGTAAGCTGGCTTTTGTTGGATCATTTTCCATCAAATGAGGATTGGATGGCGGCTGGTAGATATAGCTTAATTTTTTGTGGATTAATTCCGACAATGGCGTTGGTTAGATCGACAGCCTCAGTAATGCCCTCTGTGCAAAGGACTCAAGCAGCATTAGCGGCACTACCACCCTCAACCTCAATAAGTGGAATTCAATTAGCATCTCATTTTTTTGGCGGTGTAATTAATATGGGTGTCTTACCTATTATCTCAGCTTCAATACCTAAAGACAGTGATATATTAAGAAGGCAAGCCTATGCTGAAGCCGCATTACGAGGAATGGTGACTTCTGCTGCTTGGTCACCATTCTTTATTGCCTTTGCTGTTGGACAAGCATTTACAGGAAATCTAGATTCATGGATTGCAATTTCATTGGGAGTTGTAACTGCACTAATATTTGCTTGTATATCTTTACCTTATACAAATAAATCTTTTTCACGTAATCAAATATATGTATCATTAGTGTGCCTGAAACCAGTACTTTTTAGACTGACAGTAGTTCTTTTTGCTGTTTTGATTGTTGCTTTCCTTTTTAATTATACAGCGCTTTCAGCTGTTATTCTTGTAATGCCCGTACTCGTTATTTTACAGGTGATCAGAAATCCTATCGAAGTTAAATCTATTTTTCTACAAACCAAAACATCAATGACAGCTACAGCAGATGATATTATCGTCATTAGTGCAGCGATGATTGTTGCGTTTCTTGCAACAAGAGCAGGAGCTTTTTCTGTTTTTGTTTCTCTGATTTACCCCGGAACGATCCCTGGTTGGTTCGCTTTAGTTATTACACCGGTTGCTATGATGCTTGCATCAACAATAGGTATTCATCCTGTTATAACCAGTACTGCTCTTTTAGGAACTTTCAGTGGAGGCGCAGTTGATGTGCATCCGGCTTTATTAATGCAAGCTCACTTAATAGGATGGGGAGCCGGAACTATGCCTTCAATCGTCTCGTTATCTGTTATCACGTGTGCTAGATTGTTTCGTGTTCCTGTTAACAATCTTTGTTTTGGTCAAAACTTTAAAGTCTCATTTTTCTACGCATTACTAGGGGGTAGTATTTTAAGCTTACTAAATTTCATTTTATAATTTATTACTTTCTTTAAATTAAACCATTATGGATTTTCAAATGATTTCTACTAGAAAAAATGAATACAAACTTATAACTGCTAAACCCTTTGCTCCTAACCTAGGTGCTGAAATTTATGGCGTTGACCTAAGTAAACCAGTTCCAGATGCTCAATTCGAAGAAGTTAAGAGAGCTTTTTGGGAGTATCAGGTGTTGTTTTTTAAAGAACAAAATGAGATATCTCCAGGGCAACATGTAGACTTTGGAAAACGCTTTGGGACTTTGCACACGCATCCTGCCGCGCCAACAATGGATGGGCACCCAGAAGTCTTTGAAATCCACGCTACAAAGGACTCAAAAATTGCAAATGGAGAATTTTGGCATTCGGATGTATCTTGTGATGAAGAGCCACCTCTTGGTACAATGCTACAAATTCATATTACTCCACCATGCGGTGGTGATACTATGTTTAGTAACATGTACTCTGCTTACGAAACACTTTCTCAACCATTAAAAGAAATGCTTGATGGTCTCACTGCTTTGCACGAATCTGAACATATTTACAAAGGTCGATATACTGATCGTGGAAAGGATGATTCAGAAATTTATACACCTGAAGCAATTCATCCAGTAATACGAACACACCCAGATACTGGTAGGAAAGCACTTTTTGTAAATCGTACTTTTACAACAAAAATTAATGAATTGTCTAAAGACGAAAGTGATTCTGTCTTGGAACTCCTCTTTAAGCATGCTGAACACATTGATCACCAGATTAGATTTCGCTGGACTCGGAACGACATGGCTTTTTGGGATAATCGATGTTGTATGCATAGGGCGATTTGGGATTATTGGCCAGCAGAACGTAAGGGCCGGCGTGTTACAATAAAGGGTGATCGACCAAAGTAATGTTTAGATTTTTATAGGATTTGAGGAATTTTAGTTATATTGATTGAATAGAATTTGATGTACTGGCCAATACTGAGGACCTAAGATGATCTCTTTAAAAACCATAGAAAATACTGCGGCAGTTTTGATGAAGAAAGCTGCAGTAGAGATTCCAAATGACTATCTTTCAGGATTAAAGGCTATGGCAAAAGTAGAGGACGGAGACCTCTCTAGTTTTGTTCTTCAAGCAATGTTAGAAAACTATGAAGTTGCAAAAGAAGATAGCCGCGCAATGTGTGGTGATACTGGATGCCCTCGTTGGTATATAAAGATGGGAAATGAAAGCTCAATCGAGGGTGGTCCGGTAGCTCTTGAGAGCGCCTTGAGAAGGGCGACAGCTAGTGCAACTAGCTCTATTCCTCTGCGTCCTAACAGGGTTCATCCACTATGGCGGACTGATCATGATAATAATGTAGGAATTGGTGCTCCTGAGATTGAATATGGATTTGAACCTGAAGGAGATTGGATAGATTTGATTACTGTCCATAAAGGGGGGTTATTTGGTACGGACTATAGAATGTTATTCCCTAGTGACGGTATTCAGGGAATAAAGCGTTTTTTTTTAGATTCTCTTGTCTCATTTGGAAAGCGAGGCCTCGCGTGTCAACCGGCAATCATTGGTATTGGTATTGGAGGTTCCAAGGACAGCTGCATGGTTCTTGGAAAAAGAGCAGCTTGCTTAAGAGTTGTCGGAGATAAAAACCCTGACCCAAAAATTGCTGAATTAGAGGAGGAGTTTAAAGAGTTAGGTAACAGTATTGGGATGGGGGCAATGGGATTTGTCGGAAAATCTATGGTTATTGACTGCAATATAGAGGTTGGTTACTGTCATACAGGTGGCATGCAAATGAGTGTTCATGCATTTTGTTTGTCTTCTCGTAGGGCCGTAGCAAGAATATATGATACCGGGGATGTCGAGTATAGGACCGACCCAAACTGGTTTACAGCGTATCAACGGCGTGAGACGGTAGAATGGTAAGCCAGAAAACTCTAACAAAAATACAGCTTAATACATGTCCTACAGCGGATGAACTAGCGGAGCTTAATATTGGGGATGTCGTTTATCTGAATGGGCTTGTTTATACGGCCAGAGAGAGTGTTTATACTGGTGTCTTAGATGGAGATCTTGAAATCCCCTCGGAGTTTAATATTTCTGAAGGAGCTAATTTTCATTGTTCTCCAGCGGCAAATCAACATGAGGATGGGTCATTTTCCTTAGGTGCGGTTTCGGCTACTGCGTCATTCAGGTTTTCAAAGTGGATAGGAAGGTGGTTAGAGAAAACAAAATCTAAAATAGTCATCGGGAAAGGTGGGATGAGTACCAACGACTATGCTAAACATTTTGTACCCAATAAGACAATTTACTTAACAACGGTTGGATATGGCACTGGTGCTCTATTAGGGAGAGGAGTCAAGAAAGTTAAATCCCTGTATTGGAAAAAGGAACTTGGTCTTGCTCAGGCAATGTGGGTTTTAGAAGTCAAAAACTTTGGTCCTTTTCTTGTGGAATGTGATATAAAAGGAAACAGCCTTTTTGAAAGAGAACATAAAAAAATATCTTTAAAGATAGACAAGATTTATGAAGGAACAAGACCTGCAATTTTAAAACGCTTAGGTGAAACAGATGATCGAAAAGACGAATTAATATAAATTCAATTAAAATAGTTGTTTTTTAAATTGGTGTTTTGAGGCTGTGCTTAGGGTTATTAAATAAAGGAATTAAATATCAATTTTTTTGTGAAAATCTATGCAAATGCCCCGTTTTTGTTATGCCTTGCTACCTTGGGATGGGCTGGTAATTGTATAGTGGGTCGTTTGGCTTCTGGTGAAATTTCTCCTATGGTAGTAGTCTTTTTAAGGTGGAGCATTGTTGTGCCTATTTTGTTAGTTTTACAACGAAATAAATTAGTATTGGCCCTGCCCTTAATTAAATCGAACATAAAATGGGTTCTTTGCATGGGCGCATTTGGCCTTACCTCTTTTAATGCACTATTTTATGTGGCTGCAAACTATACTGTAGCTGTTAATTTGGGCATTATGCAGGGCACTATGCCAGCATTTATACTTATTTTGGCTTCAGTTTTTTTAAAAACTAAAGTAACAAAAGTTGAAATTCTTGGTTTAATAGTAGCATTAACAGGTGTAATTATAGTTATTAGTAAAGGAAACTTAAGTTCTCTACTTAACCTTGAGTCAAGCATTGGTGATTTGTTTGTTTTATTAGCTGTATTTTTATACGCTGGTTATACTGTGGGTCTAAAGCAGAGTCCAAATTTAGATAGCATGACTCTTTTCACCTTCTTAGCTATTGCGGCTTGGATCTCTTCTGTCCCACTGCTTTTTTTAGAAGTGGTTTCGGGGTACTCAATTTGGCCAAATTCCTCTGAATGGTTGTTGATTTTATACGTGGCATTAATTCCATCTTTTATGTCTCAAATATTCTTTATGCGAGGGATTGAGCTCATTGGACCGGGGAAGTCTGGACTTTATACAAATCTTGTACCTATTTATGCGGCAATTATGGGAGTGATAATCCTGGGAGAACCTCTTATGTACTATCACTTGAGTTCATTGTTTGTAGTATTTTTAGGGATCTTTATATTTATGGTTGTAGGAAAAAAATTCACTTAAAGAAACTAAGTTATACATTTAAATAATTTAATATTTAAAAACCTAGTTAAAGAGTAATAATCATTAATACCTTAACGATCAAAGAAAGTTTTTTTAAATTCTGGTATGGATGATTGCAAGATGATGTTGAGTCACCAAGTTCAGTAGTTTTAAAGGTTAAAATTTTTACGCTAAACCCAACGATTCAAACAGTTTGCAATACGCAATTTGTCCCCGTTTAAAGTTTTTTAACCTAAAAAATTCATTTGGTGCATGAAGGTTTTCATCGCCAAGAGAAAAGCCAAACATTGTCCCATGCACCCCTAATTCATTAAGCATAATTGTCATAATTGGAATTGAACCGCCTAGTCTCGTTTCATACGGCTCTTTTCCGTAAACGTCGGCAAGTATATCTTTGACTACTTTACTGGCATTATGACTTTTTGGCATGAGGAATGGATCTGCATCCCCTGCAAGCTTTTCTACTGTTGAGCGAGTACCTGTAGGGGTGTTATTTTCTACATGTTGTTTGATGAGGTTAAATATTTTTTCAGGTTTTTGATTTGCTACTAACCTGCATGTAATTTTTACACTTGCTTCGGAGGGATGTACTGTTTTTGAACCTAACCCTTGATAACCGCCCCATATACCATTTACATCTAGGGTAGGGCGAGCCCACAACCTTTCTCTTGTACTAAACCCAATTTCACCAAAGAGTTCTGGCACGCCAAGTTCATTAATGTACTCGTCTTCATCATATGGAACCTTAGATATTTCTGCTCGATCTTCTTCCGTAAGCTCTGCAACATCATCATAAAAACCTTCTATAAGAATTTTCCCATTTTGACTTTTCATGGATGATACCAGCTGACTCAGAGCCATTAAAGGATTTGCAATTGCGCCTCCATGTAGCCCTGAATGTTGATCTCCTTTTGGCCCTGTCACTTTTATCTCGACACCTAGTAGCCCTTTAAGGCCCATTACAATATTTGGCTCATCTTCAGTCCACTGAAGACCGTCTGACGAGAATATCATATCACACGCAAATTTATTTCTGTGCTCCGCCATAAACTTTGGGAGCTGAGGTGAGCCAATTTCCTCCTGGCCTTCAAATAGGAATTTGACATTGACTGGTAATTTTTCAGTTGTTTTTATTAAGGCCTCAAAAGAAAGAATAGGAATCAGCATCCCACCTTTGTCATCGGATGCTCCTCGCCCATAAACTTTCCCATCTCGTATTTCTGGTTCAAATGGGGGAGTATCCCAAAGATTGAAAGGTTCTGCTGGCTGTACGTCAAAATGCCCATAAATTAATATTGTTGGTTTTGATTTTCCAGCATGAAGCCAATCTCCATATACCACTGGATGGCCTCCTGTGGGCATTGTTAAGACATTTTCTACCCCAACTTCTTTTAATTTTTTAGAGACCCAGGCGGCAGCATTTTCTACATCTTGAGAGTACTCACTCGAAGCCGACACAGAAGGTATACGTACAAAGTCTAAGAGTTCAGATTCAAATCTGTTTTGATGCGTATTTAAAAAATCCATCCAATCGGTCATAATTTACCTTTTTAGTTTAAAATGAAATAATAATGTAACAATTAAATTTTGAATTTATAGTAATCAGAAATATTTTATTATACAAATCTTATAATTTCTATTTACAAAATTTTAGAGACAATTAGCTGTGACGTTGTCTAGAATAAATTTAAGGAAGTTTAATGTTAGATACGAAAACTGTAGAAGTTTATAATAAGCGAGCTAAAGAATACTCTCAAATGGGAGAGGGTAAAACAAACAAACATTTGGTTGATTATGTAGGATTACTTAAAAAAGGAGATCGTGTTCTTGATCTTGGTTGTGGCCATGGAATTTCATCTTCATTTATGTCTAAAGCAGGTCTAGTTTGTGATCCTATTGATGCATCACAAAAAATGGTAGAGTTGGCTAATAAAAAATTTAATATCGGAGCCCGTGTTTGTAGTTTTGAAGATTTAGATCAAAGTCAAAAGTATCATGGAATATATGCAAGCTTTAGTTTGTTACATGTAGAGAAGTCTGAATTCTTAAGTCTTCTAACAGTTTTAGAGTCTATGCTTTTAAGTTCTGGAAACTTAGGGTTAGGAATGAAGCTTGGTGAGGGGGTAAGTAGAGATTCACTTGGACGGTTTTATGCATACTATAGTGAATTTGAGTTAAAGAAATTTCTTACAAATCTAGGTCTAAAGGTGATTAATCGATACTCAGGAAAAGATGCTGGGTTGACTGGAGATGTAGAGCCCTGGTTGTTTCTCTTTGGAAAAAAACCTTAGATACCCAAATTTAGGACTTAGTTGAGAAAAATTTTAAATTAATTAGTTTTTTAATTAATGACATGCTTTGCCATGAAATTTTAGCTGCCAATAATTATACGGTAACGGAGTAATAAAACCTGCAAAAAGCATTACTGGAATTACCAAGAAATTTAGTTTGGCTCCACCAGTTAAGATTACGTCCACAGTGTTCATAGCAATCTCCATTGAAACCATTGAGATTAAAGACATTCCAAGAGCAGTTTTAAGCGCAACGCTTAAAATCATTTGACGAGATAAAATTACTGTTTCCAGAATAACTGATGTAATTAAGCCGTTAACTATTGCTAAGATCATAATAGCTAATGTGGGAAGTTGAAAACTTGATAGTTGAAAGAAAGCAATTGTTCCAAAATCACCTATTGAGCATCCTAGCAAACACCAAGAGGTGTTATACGACGCCTGCCTCCATGTATTTTTACAGTGCCAATCAATTTTCAATTTTGATACTTTTTCCAAGGACAACCCTATGTAGTTTAACCTGAGCTTTACAATAAATTAGGCTCATGAGACGTAATTTGAAAACCTCAAGATTGCAAGTTCTCACTTGTTGTTGAACAATCAGGCTATTGCAGGCATTATGAAATAGAAAAGTAACTGAAAGCCGACACTATAAATAGGAAATATATTATGATTAATTTAGTGCATATAATTAATGGACCAAATTTAAATTTACTTGGCACACGTCAACCTGAAATTTATGGAAATACTACTCTGAATGATGTAGAGGCTAGGTGTAGTAATTTAGCGAAAAACTTTAGCCTCAATCTAAAGTTTAGTCAGTCAAATCACGAAGGTGAAATCGTCGACACTATTCAGAATGCTAATGGATTGGTTGCTGGAATAATAATAAATCCAGGGGCATTTAGCCATACATCTGTGGCAATTTTGGATGCACTAAATGTTTTTGAGGGTGTGGTTCTTGAGGTCCATATCTCAAATATTCATCGGCGCGAAGAATTTAGGCACAAATCATATGTCTCTCTCAGAGCCGATGGAGTAATATGTGGTTTTGGAGTGCGAGGTTATGAAATTGCAGTCGAACATATGAATGAGCTTTTACAATAAGAATTTAGTAGTAATAAAGTTATATTTGTAAAAATTTGAGGTTGGGGTTTTAATAATGTTATACAACCAGTTAATTAAATTAAATGATCAGAAAAAATCGATTAAAGTAGGGTTAATTGGTGTTGGAAAATTTGGTACAATGTTTGCGTCACAGGCAATTCGACTACCTGGCGTTCATATCGTAGGTGTCGCTGATTTAGTTCTTAATTCGTGTAAATCTAATTTAAAATTAGCTGGTTGGAGTTCAGACAGATGCTCTGCAACATCAATAGACCAAGCTTTAACTTCTGGAAAAACGTACGTTACTCAGGATTATCTAGATCTCGTGGAAGACCCAAGGATAGATATCATAGTTGAATGCACTGGAAATCCGGTCGCTGCTGTGGATCATTTGTTAGCAGCTTTTTCTGCGGGGAAGCATGCTATAAGTGCGACTGTTGAGGCAGATGCACTTTGTGGTGTCAGTTTAGCTCTTGAGGCTCAAAAAAATAGAGTTGTATATTCTATGGCGTACGGTGATCAGCCCGCAATGGTATGTGAGTTAGTAGACTGGGCTAGAGTATGTGGTTTTGATGTTGTCGCAGCGGGTAGAGGTCACAAGTGGAAGCCAGAGTTTCGTTTCTCAACGCCAGATACTATATGGGATTATTGGGGTTTAACTAAAGAACAGGCTGAACGTGGAAGATTAAATCCAAAAATGTTTAATTCATTTTTAGATGGTACTAAGCCTGCTATTGAATCTTCAGCAATCGCAAATGCTACCGGACTTTTAGCACCTGAATTAGGTTTAAAATACCCATCTGGATCTATTGATCAAATTCCCATGCTTATGAGGCCTAAGGAAGATGGTGGTGTACTGGAGGGGTCAGGATACGTCGAGGTGATCAATAGTTTGGATGATAACGGGATCGAATTTGATTACAATATTAGAAAAGGCGTTTGGGTAACTTTAAAATCGGCAACAGAATACCAGAGAAATTGTTTTGAAGAGTATAAAGTTCAAACCGATGATAGTGGACAATACTTTACCAGTTATAAGAGATGGCACCTAATCGGTTTAGAGCTTGGAATGTCTGTAGCGAATGTAGGCATAAGAAAAGAGGCAACAGGGGTGGCTCAAGAGTTTTTAGCAGATGTCGTTACAGTGGCCAAAAGAGATTTAAACGCGGGGGAAGTTTTAGATGGTGAGGGTGGCTTTACGGTTTCTGGGGACTTGAGATCGAGTAAAGTATCCGTTGGTATGAACGCCCTACCGTTGGGATTAACTGCAGGAGTAAAAATGGTAAAAGATGTTAAAGTAAACTCAATTTTGACATATGACGATATTGCTATTGAACATCAGTCTGATGCGTATAAACTTAGAAAAAATCTCGAGAAGACTTTACGGTAATAGCAACATAGTTAAGAGCAACTTAATAAGAGAGGTAGTGCAATGAGTATCAATATTTTTCCAGTTATTTTGGATAGTAAAGAAGAGTTAACAGAGATATTTAAAGATTTACATGCAAACCCTGAGATTGGTTTTGAAGAAGAACGAACATCAAAGATTGTAGCGGAAAAGTTAAAAGGTTTTGGCGTTGATGAGGTCCATACTGGAATAGCAAAAACAGGTGTGGTTGGTATCATTAGAGGTAAGGGTAAAGGTAATAGGAGAATTGGACTTCGAGCAGATATGGATGCGTTACCAATCGATGAGATTTCTGGTGTATCATATACATCGAATAATCCTGGCACCATGCACGCATGTGGCCATGATGGGCACACGACTATGTTACTTGGGGCGGCAAAGCATTTAGCAAAAACACGAGAATTTGATGGAACAGCAGTTTTAATATTTCAACCCGCAGAAGAGGGCTTGGGTGGTGCTAGAGGGATGTTGGAAGAAGGGTTGTTTAACCAATTCCCTTGTGATGAGGTTTTTGGAATGCATAACTCTCCGAATGGAAAGATTAATTCGGTCGATATTTGTAAGGGAGCTGCTATGGCAGGAGCTTCATTTTTTGATATTACTGTAACGGGAGTGGGAAGCCATGCAGCAATGCCTCAGCAATCAAAAGACTCTTTGGTAATTGCTGCCGCCTTAGTGGGGCAAATACAAAGTATTGTTAGTAGGAATGTTCCACCTTTAGAAACGTGCGTTATTTCTGTAACCCAAATTCATGCTGGTGCGGCTTATAATGTTGTTCCAGAAACAGCACACCTAGCAGGTACAATTCGATATTTCTCTGATAGTGTATACGAGATGGTGGAAAAGAGAATGAAAGATATTTGTGAGGGATTTGGAAAGGCCTACGGTGTTAGTATCGAGATTGATTTACGTAATATTTTTGATGTTCTCACGAATGACAATGATCTATCAGATGAGTATATGAAAGCGGCTGCAGACATTGTGGGTGTTGAAAATATTAACGATCAGGCGGAACCAGCGACTGGATCAGAAGATTTTGCTGATATGTTAAAAGTAGTGCCTGGAGCATATTGTAGAGTAGGGCATGCTGGCACAATTCCCCTTCATAACCCTAGTTTTGTTTTAGATGCTGAAGTTTTACCAATTGGAGCATCAATAATGGCTAGAATTGTTGAGCGTCGAATTCCCTTGAATGAGTAAACAAGGTTTAGTTTCAGGAAAAATTATACATAGGGAAATATTATGAGGCTTAAAGATAAAGTTGCAATTGTAACGGGTGGTGGATCTGGATTTGGAACTGGGATCTGTGAAAAATTTTCTCAGGAAGGGGCAAAAGTTATAGTCGCTGATATTAACCTGAGCTCGGCGACAGAGATTGCCAATGCTATAAATGGTACCGCTATTGAGGTGGATGTTTCAGATTCAAAAAGTATGAAAAGTTTTTCTGAAAAAGTTTTCTCTGAATTTGGTAAAATTGATATTCTAGTTAATAATGCAGGAGTCACCCATT
>CAJIZW010000044.1 GCA_905181985.1 uncultured Paracoccaceae bacterium
TGCATTTATAGATAAGGACTTTAATACGATAGATGTTTGTCTAGTAATGGAATTGTCTAAAATGTCTAATAGACATAAAGAAATCTATACCAAAGCTCGTTAAAGGTGACCGATTTTGATCATATTACTCCAGAGCTGATAGCCCCTGATCTTAATTTCAGGGCTTATCTAAGAGCAATAATAAGGTTAGTTCTTTTAGTTAGCCTTTTGGTGTTCGGATCAGCAGTTTATATTATAATTCGGATGTTTGAGTGGCCATTAGTTGGTAAAAACCGTCCTGTATCCGGTTATATAACCAAACTTGTGTGTAAGGGTTCATTGCTTGTTATTGGTCTCAGGCTTTTTGTATCTGGTGTGCCAATGAATAAAAAAGGGGCGATTGTATCTAATCACATATCTTGGTTAGATATTTTTGTTCTAAATTCTCAGGCGCGAATGTATTTTGTTGCTAAATCTGAAGTTTCAGGGTGGCCAATTATAGGGTGGTTAGCAAAATTAACTGGGACAATCTTCATAAGAAGAAACAAACTTTATGCAAAAAGCCAAATTAAGTTATTTGAGGATTGTTTAATTGAAGGACAAAGAGTTCTATTTTTTCCAGAAGGGACAAGCAGTGATGGACTGAGAGTTTTACCATTTAAGAGTACATTATTTGAATCATTTTTTGGAAAAAGTGTAAAAGATTTAACATTTGTTCAACCTGCGTCAATCAGCTATTTCGCTCCACATTCAAAAGATGCCCGCTTTTATGCTTGGTTTGGAGAAATGTCTTTTGCTAAACACTTTTTTTGGGTTTTATCCGCTAAAAATAGAGGTCATATCAAATTAAAATTTTACCCTCCACTTAAAGTCAATAAATTCAATAATAGAAAACAATTGACCGATGCTTGCTTTTTTGAAGTACAAGAAGGGTTTATGCGTCAGTTAAAGGAGATAAAAGGTTATTAAGGCTCAACTCAAAGTCGTCAGCATCCCAGATCTCATTTCCGATAGCTATAAAGTCTGAGTACTTTAAAAGAGCTTTTACTGTTATTTGATCAAGGTTCCCTTCTGCAACAATGGGAATTTCAATTACTTCCGACCACCATTCAAAAGTTTCAATTGAAGCTTTTTCTTCATTACCAAATTTGGTTTCAGCAAGTGGACCGATTGATACGTAATCTGCACCATTTTCTGCTGCTATAATCGCTTGATGTTTAGAGTGACCGCAGAATACTCCAATTATGTAATCTGAGCCAAGTTCTTGCCGAACTTTTGCAATTGAGTGACCACCATCTGTCAGATGTACACCATGTAATCCTAATTGAGTTACTATTTTGTAATGATTTTCGATTAAAAGCGGTATATTCCACTTATCTAAAAGTTTTTTTACTAGGAGTGTAGTTTCTATAATTTCTTTGTCTTTTGTAGATGAGAGGCGTAAACGGACACAGGAAATTTTATTTTTTTCGATAACTTTTTGTAATTTTTCTAAAAATTTTTCTAAATTAGTTATTGGGGGTGTTATTAGGTAGATTTCTGGTAAAGCTGAGTTGAACATAGAGGTTCTCCAATTTAGTGGGGAATAGTAACAGTGAACAAAATACTAATACTACTGTATACTTTTTTACAATTGTATCCAAAAGGTTTTGTTTGAAGAGGTAAGATATTGAAAACTAACCAGTCATTAGCGGAACGCACAAATCATCGTCAACCCATAATAATTCTAGTGGATCCACAACTTGGCGAAAATATAGGGTCAGCTGCTCGAGGAATGTGGAACTTTGGTTTAAAATATCTGAGACTTGTTAATCCCAGGGATGGGTGGCCTAACAGTAAGGCAACAGCTTTAGCCTCAGGTGGAGGTGTGGTTCTTGATAATGTAAAGGTTTATTCCAAATTAGAAGAAGCAGTTGAAGATTTAGATTATATATTTGCCACAACAGCCCGTCATCGAGACTTGGATAAAGAGGTTATTTCCCTTGAGCATGCTATCAAAAGGGCTCACAGCAAGGGCAAGCTTGGTTTGAAAGTAGGTGTATTATTTGGACCCGAGAGAGCTGGCCTTGAAAATAAACATATTGCTATTGCAAATAGCTTGATTTCAATACCTGTTAATCCTGAGTATGGGTCACTTAACCTAGGCCAGTCAGTGCTTCTTACATCGTATGAGTGGACAAAAAATAATCTAAATAAGGAAGAAGTTAAAACTTTTGAGCATGAGGGTGCCAGTCATAACGAAATTCAAAAGTTATATGAACACTATTTAGAGAGACTTGATGAATCGGGTTTCTTTTTTCCGTTGACTAAAGCGGAGCCAATGAAAATAAACTTACGAAACATGTTTAGCCGACTGCCGTTGACAAAAGCTGATGTTAAAATTTTTTATGGTATACTGAGACAGTTTGTTAAGTGGAAAAATAAGATGTGATTAGGTAAGGGAATATAAGATATAAAAAATTTCACTTAATTGAGTAGAGAGTATGATGAAAAAAGGTTTTGTGTTTGAAGAGATTGGTCCTGAAGAAAAAGCTAGTTCTGATAATGGGCAGGTAATTAAACCTGGAATTTTAAGTAGATCAAAAAACAATAAACTTAATAAAATGATCTTTTTTTATCTGATTTCGTTACTTACATTAGTTTTTTTAATGATACTCTTGGGAGGTTTGACCCGCTTAACTGATTCAGGTTTGTCTATTACTGAATGGAAGCCATTGACTGGAGTTATCCCACCATTAAATGTAACTTCCTGGTTAAATGAATTCTTAAAATATAGTGAGACCTCAGAGTTTAAATTACAAAATATTAATATGAGCTTGGAGGAGTTTAAAGTTATCTATTATTGGGAATGGGCCCATAGGCAGTTAGGTAGATTAATTGGTTTAGTTTGGTTTCTAGGGTTCTTTTTGTTTTTAGTATGGTACAAGATTTCTGCTTCTTGGAGGACACGGTTTCTTATATTAGGTGTTCTAATTGGTGTGCAGGGCTTTCTAGGTTGGTGGATGGTTTCTTCAGGTTTGGAGAATATGATGGTTGATGTCGCATCTTATAGATTGGCAGTTCATCTAACCACCGCGTTTACTATATTTGGTTTAATTTTTTGGTACACTTTAAAATCTTCTCGAACAGAGGCAGATCTTATACAATCTCAACGATACTCTAATAAAAAGTTAATGATTTTGATCTCTGGATTATTATACCTTTTATACATTCAAATTTTTCTTGGTGGATTAGTGGCTGGTATTGACGCTGGTACAAGTTATACTGATTGGCCGTTGATGGGAGGTGAGGTGTTCCCTTCACTTGCGTTTGAGTTTCAACCTATCTGGATTAATTTTTTAGAGTCAGAGGCATTAGTTCAATTTAACCATCGTGTTGTTGGATATATTATTGCGATTTTAACATTCTACATTTGGTTGAAATCCCGATACTTGGGTAACAAAAAGTTAAGAGTTTTCTATACTTTGACCCTTATAGCTATATTTTTACAGATCCTTTTAGGAATTATTACGGTTAGGTACGCGTCGCCTTGGCAGTTAGCAATAGTTCATCAGTTTGGTGCGATTGTTCTAATCTCAATTGTACTTAAGTCAAGATTTGAAACAATGTTCCCTAGTTTCCAATCGGTTAGAGGATAATGGTGTGAGTAATAGTTTGAGGTAACTGTGTGGTTAGCACATCGTCGCAATCTGCTACGAATGGTTTTAAAGAGCCCAAACATAACTAGATTATAGAGTTATTTTGCTACTGATGCTAATTTGAACGAAAGTGATAAAAAGCGATTCCAGAGACCTGGTTGAACCATACTTGCGACCTGGGAGAACTTTTTAGCCACTCTCTCAGAGAGCCCGCTGTAACCGCCAATAGACCGAAGATAAATAGCGTAACCACAACCATTAGGCTTCAAGTTGATAAAATTGAACGATAATTGATCCATTTTTTGGTATAAAAAACTGAGACAAGAAAGCTAACAAAAAGATTGTAATTTTTGGGTTGACTATGCAAAGCGTAAATTCACGAAAGAAATGCCTTGATACCGTCTCATAACATGATTGCTTACTTATGACTTATTTGCAGAATTACATAGCCTTTAACCGAACTATTTGAACTATTTCATCCTTATGACAGGCTTCATGGAGTTTAAAGTCTCTAGATCCAAGTGACACATTATTTTATGTTGATCAGAGATTACTTTGTAATGAGGTAACTGCGTTTCACACAAATCTTTCCCAGCTTGTTCTTTCCATCTGCATCGAGTTTGAAACGGGCATCCCGTTGGAGGATTTATAGCTGAGGGTACGTCTCCTTCTAACACGATATGTTCTTTTACTACTTGTGTATCAGCAATTGGAACTGCACTTAGCAATGCTTCGGTGTATGGCTGATAAGGTGGCGAGAACACTTCGTCTGTTGTGCCAATTTCTACAATATAACCCAGGTACATGACCATTACTCTATCCGATAAATAACGCACAATACTTAAATCGTGTGAAATAAATAACAAGGTAGTTTTATTTTCCCTTTGTATTTCCATTAAGAGATCTGTTACGGCGGCTTGAACAGATACATCTAATGCTGAAACTGGTTCGTCTGCTACTACAACATTTGCGTCGCCTGAAAATGCACGTGCTATTCCAACGCGCTGTTTCTGACCTCCTGATAGTTGCCTTGGCATTCGTGTGGCAAACTCTCTGGGTAATTTAACTAAGTCTAGTAATTTAAGCATTCTTTGGTGACGTTCAGCATCATTTTTTCCATAACGAAATACCTCTAATGCTCGTATGATTTGTCGACCAACTGACATAGATGGATTTAAGGTATCGAAGGGGTTTTGAAAAACCATCTGAATATTAGAAATAGTAGAAGTATCCCTCTTTTCAATTGGTATATTTTCTACGTTTTCTCCGTCTAGGTTAACTTGACCACTAGTTGCAGTCTCAAGCCCCATTAATACCTTGGCTAATGTTGATTTCCCGCACCCAGACTCTCCAACTATGGCCAGTGTTTCACTCTCTCTTGCTTCAAAAGAAAGTGTCTCATTTGCTTTTACAACTTTCCTGTTGTTTCCTGCAAAAAGTGCGTTTGCGTTGACTTCGTAATACTTTTTTAATTGATCAACTTTTAGAACAACTCTTCCTAAATCTGCTTTTTGGGTTCGAGTACTTTGTTCAGGTAGGGTATCCCAATCTATCTTGTCAATTCGTACACACCTAGAACTGTGTGCTTCGTTTGATTCAAGGTTCTCCATGTTTATTTTACCTGCATTACATGATCCTTCAACGAAGAAATTACACCTTGGACCAAAATTACAGCCGAAGGGCCTTTCATGGGGAAGTGGAAAGTTCCCAGGAATAGAAACTAAAGGCCGCGAGGTTTTGTCGGCCCCCGGCAATGGTATGGATCTAAATAAAGCTTGTGTGTAAGGATGACGCATTTTATCAAAGACTTCGTTAATTTCACCAGTTTCGACTGCCTCACCTGAGTACATCACACATATCTTATCGCAAGTTTCCAAAATGAGGCCAAGATTGTGAGAAATAAATAACATGGAAGTTCCATATTTTTTGCCTAACTCTTTAACTAGTTCTATTACGGCCGCTTCTACAGTTACGTCTAAGGCTGTTGTTGGCTCATCCAGTATAAGAAGTGATGGTTTGGACATAAGTGCCATTGCTATAACAATTCTTTGTTGCTGGCCTCCTGAAAGTTGATGCGGATAACTATTCAGAATCCTTTCTGGATCTGGTAGCTTTACATCAATTACAACTTCGAGTGCCCTCTCGTATGCCTCTGTCTTTGATAACCCTTCATGGATGATAGGTACTTCCATTAATTGCTGAGCAACTTTCATAGATGGGTTTAATGAAGCCATAGGTTCCTGGTAGATCATTGCTATTTCAGAACCTCTGATTTTCTGCAACTCTTCAGAATTCATTTCATTTAAATTTTGACCTTTGAAGTTAATAGTGCCGTTTACAATGCGTCCGTTAACACCCAAATCCTGCATTATCCCGAGTGCAACAGTGGACTTTCCACATCCACTTTCCCCTACTAACCCGAGTGCTTGCCCTGGTAACATCGTACACGAAAAGTCCATAACGGCTGGAATTTCCCGTAAGCGTGTAAAGAAGCTTATTGAAAGATTTTCTATTTCTAGAATTGGAATACTAGATTTTGACTGATTTTTTGATATATCTTTCATTTTAATCCTTTAGAGATTCCTCTCTTAGTCCGTCTGCTAGTAAGTTAAGTCCCAAAACTAAGCTCATTAGAGAGAATGCTGGCACTAGGGCAGGGTGAGGGTAAATGCTTAATAAACGACGGCCTGAGTTGATGGTTGTGCCCCAGTCAGAGCTCTCTGGTGAGAGACCAAGACCAAAGAAGCCTAATGTTCCTAATAGTATCGTGGTATATCCAATACGTAGACAAAAATCGACGATTAATGGTCCTCTAGCATTTGGTAAGATCTCCCAAAGCATAATATACCACGGCCCTTCTCCTCGAGTTTGTCCTGCGGCTACATAATCACGAGTTTTTATATCTAGTACAATTCCTCGTACTATTCTAAAAACTGTGGGGGAGTTAACAAAAACCACTGAGACGAAGACGATTAAGATATTTGGATCTATTGATATTAAACCCAAAGGATCTGCATCCCAAGCGAGACCGAGGTACAACCATCCACCAAATAATACCGTAAACCCAATAAGCAAATTTCGTTTGTTTGGTTGGGTGAAGTATCTGGAGTTAAACAAAATAATTGTGAAGATAATGGGAAAAATAAATAAAATGGATGCCATTATTGTTGGGATAGTCCATGTATAGGTTCCGATTTCTATGCCCGCCAACCTAATTTCGGGAGTTACTAAAAGAAAAAATAGTAAAATTACTGGAAAAGCTAACACTAAATTAGAAATAAAACTTAAAGTCGTATCAAAGCGACCACCATAATAACCTGCTGGTAGGCCAAGAGTTATCCCAACCATAAAGGCAAATGCTGTTGCTGCTGGAGCGATTATTAAAACAATCCTTGAACCAAGAACTACTCGAGAAAAAACATCTCTAGCCATTCTATCACCGCCAAGGAGGTAATGTTGAAATACGCCTTCCTTACCCGCTGAACTCATAGGGTACCCTGGTAGTTTATTTTTCATACCGGAAACCTGAGTTAATGGGTCATGAGTCATAATTAAGTCAGCAAATATAGCTGTAAACACCCAAAACATAACAATTCCAAATCCAACCATTCCTAGTGGA
>CAJIZW010000045.1 GCA_905181985.1 uncultured Paracoccaceae bacterium
TCATCTCCCTCAAGTTTTCCTTCTGAAAGCGGTAACTTCCTATGTGGACAAGCATTTTCTAATGCTACAGGCACACCATCATTTCGACGATAAATAACGATCTCTTCTTCCAAAAACCTTTCGGCAACCAGTGAGCGGCCGTAATCTTTACTCCAACCAGCTACGTACCAACAATTTTTTAAATACATTTAATAACCTCAATGTTTTTGCTTGAAAACTTTTAACTATTTCCGTCGCTCTAATTTCCTAAATACTAGTGAAAGTCCAAAGCATATTACAAAATAAAATGCTGCTGTCGTTAACCAGGCTTCAAAAATCATATGTGTTGATGAAACCAACTCAGCCGTCTTATAAGTCAACTCCTGGACGGATATAAGAGATATTATTGAACTGTCTTTAATTAAGGTAATAAATTGGTTAGCCATTGGTGGCATAATTTTTTTCATCGCTTGCGGTAAAACAATATACTGCATCTCTTGAAAACCGCTCATTCCAACAGATCTAGCAGCTTCTCGCTGACCGCGGTCTATAGATTGTATTCCCGCTCTAACAATTTCCCCGACAAAGGCACTTTCAAAAAGAGCTAAAACTATTACCCCCGAAACTAATGAAGGAAACCGGCGCATGTCTCCACAAAAAAATTCCCATATTTGATTGTTTTCCATTTTGGCTATTTTGTAAGACCAACTCTCAATATTCATAGCCTGTATAATTTGTTCTGCCAAAAAAAAGTAAAAAATGAAAATAACGACTAATGGTGGGATATTTCGAAGGAACTCTAAGTAAGTCCTTGCTAACATTCTAATTACAAGATTACGGGAGCATCGTGCAATTCCCAAAACAACTCCAAGAATTAGTGCTAAAATAGTAGCGTAAATGCTCACTCTAACTGTAACAATTAAGCCTTGAAGTAAGAGATTTGCAAACCACTCCTCTCGGCCAGTGTGATACTTAAATATATAGTTTGGAATTTTTTCCCATCGCCAGTGATAATTTAAATTACCACTCATCTGTACAAATACGTAAGTAAAAAAAGCAATCACGCACCCCAAGATTAGAAAGTCTAACCAATGTAATTTTTTAAGTAATTTTTGCACGTGGTTTCCAGTCATAAAAATAGAGGGCTGAAACAGCCCTCTATCATTTCATAGTTAGGCTCTACTATTCAACTTGATCATGCCAAGCATCACCTCTGAACCAGTAATCGTGAGTCGTTTTCAACCAACCAGTATGGTTATGCCTTCTGATCCAGCTATTAAAATAAGCTAATGCGTCTGGATCTGATTTTCTCATAGCGAAACCTTCTCCACCAGCATCGAATGCGATGTTGAATGGAACATTTAAAGTTTCAGGGTTACGACGAGCATCTTGCGATGGACCAGGCTCTGTGGCCATCGTAGCGTGAGCATTACCATTTAATACTTCTTGAGTTGAAGCACCATCTTCATCAAACATTAATAATTTCGCTTTTGGAAATTTGTTTTGAATAAATACACATGGGGTAGCACCACGTCGACATGAAAAAGTAATATCCTCACTGTTGTAATCTTCTAAGGCCATTCCTTTTGTCATTGCTGTATTAGCTAAGATGGTTAAACCCGAAAATGCATATGGTTCTGAAAAGTTAACTGTTAGGTTTCGTGAAGGTGTAACAGTCATCCCACTAATGATAACATCGAACTTACCAGCAACTAAAGCTGGAATGATACCAGCCCATTTTGTTGGAATAAATTCTACTTCCACTCCCATATCAGCAGCTAACTTTTTACCTACGTCAGGCTCAAAACCAACTAAATCACCGTCTTTATTTCTCATTGACCACGGAACAAAGAGGTCTAATCCAATTTTAATTACTCCACGCTTTTTTATAGTCTCGATTACACTTTCAGCGCCAAGTGATTGTGCTGTCCCCGCAAAAGTTGCTTGAGAAAAGCTTATACTAGCTAAAGCGGCACTTACGGCCACCCCCAGTAAACGTCGTGTGATATTCATTTTGTATTTCCTTTCTGTTTAGTTTTGCAAGCAACCAGTTTTAATGGCCACTCAGTTTGTAACGGTGTATCGCCTTTCTACTTGCGACGCCCCGATCGATAGGATCATTATAACAATCATGTAAATGACAGCTATAGTGAACCAAATTTCAAAAGCCATGTAAGTATCAGAAATAATATTTTGACCTAAAGTAGTTAGCTCCGCGACCGCAATAACACTAACAATTGCTGAGCTTTTTACCATATGAATCACTTCGCCTGTCATTGGTGGCAACATAAAACGAATAGATTGAGGTAATATGATATATCTGTACATCTGGGCTTTACTCATACCAATTGATTTTGCTGCCTCCCATTGACCTTGAGCTACAGCATTTATTCCAGCCCTCAGAATCTCCGAAATTAAGGCTGAATGATAAACAGCTAAACAAAGAATGCTTGCTGTATAGCGATCGTACTTAAATACCGGCCCCAAAACATAATAAAAAAGATAAACTAACACCAGTAAAGGTATGTTTCGAACAAACTCTAAGAAACATACAGCGACTTTTGTACCTATAAATAAGCCAGACAATCGCAAAAGAGCCAACAGTAAACCAAGTATCACAGCAAGGGCAAAAGCCGAAAAAGATAATGTTATTGTGGTCCATAGACCAAACATAAGTTCTCCAAATTGAAAGCCATTATCCGTATAACGATATATATATTTTGGGATCTGGTACCATTGCCAATTATATCCCATTGATTGGGCTCCTTTAAATGATGAATAAAGGATCCCTCCAACAATTAGGCAGTAGATAACTATAGAGATAGGGGTGGATGACAAAAATCGATTAAGGGCAGGCGGGCGCCTTACCGGCAAACCTTTCATGTATATTGACCCACTGGTTTCCATAGCAGTCAATGTTCCAATATTTGTTCTAAAAACTCTCTGCACCGATCACTATCCGGTTTAGAAAAAAACTTTTCTGGGGGAGCTACTTCTATTATTTTTCCTTCATCCATAAATACCATTGTATCTGCCACTTTTCTAGCAAAACCCATTTCATGAGTAACACAAACCATAGTCATTCCTGTGTCAGCCAACTCTACCATTACATCTAAAACTTCATTAATCATTTCAGGATCGAGCGCAGATGTTGGCTCATCAAATAGTAGTATTTTACTTTCCATACACAAAGATCGTGCAATGGCTACACGTTGTTGCTGCCCTCCAGATAACTCTGCTGGATATTTCTCCGCTTGTTCCGGAATATGTACACGTTCAAGATATTTACGAGCCATTATTTCCGCTTCAGGCTTTGAAATTTTACGAACTTTAATTGGACCAATTGTTAGATTTTCTAAAACCGTCAAATGTGGGAATAAGTTAAATTGTTGGAAAACCATACCAATTTCCTGGCGAAGCCTAATTATATCTTTAGACCCCTCAAAAACCTCAACGCCATCCACTGTTAATTTCCCTGAATTATGATTCTCTAAACCATTTATACACCTTATTAGTGTAGACTTCCCTGATCCAGACGGCCCACAAATAACCATTCTCTCACCAGAGTTAACAGAAATAGTTATATCTTTTAACGCATGGAAATTTCCATAAAACTTATCAACACTTTCAAAATTGATAATTGGACTTGTATATGACATTATTATTTAACCCTCAAATTCATATGTATGTACATAATAATTCAACTTTAATCACAGCTAATTTAAAAATCAAGTTAATTTAAACGTAGCTGTTTTAGGGTATCATCATATGAGAAAGGCTCAAGTTTTAAATATCAACTCTGATAAGTAAACTATTCGTGAACACCCCCTCAAGGCATTTACCCCTAGCCATCACCTAGAGGTAAAGCCGAGTTACACAAAATTATTTTGCTTGCATCGCTTCATATTTTTTTATTGATATGGGTTCTTCCCCTTCTATTGTAGCTCTTTGCATTACGCGGCGATGTTTGGCCACTTCTCCAAAGTAATCTGCGACCGCATGATGTAAGCAAACACGGTTATCCCAGAGTGCTAATGACCCTTTTTCCCACTCTAATCGACAACCTAAATGAGCTTGAATAGAGTGTTCATAAAGATAGCTTAATATAGGTGCACTTTCTTTATCAGTCATTCCTTTAATTCTCTTGGTAAAGGCAAGTGAACTGAATAGAGCTTTTTTTCCTGTTACAGGATGTACGCGAACCAGTGGGTGCACTGCTCCCATAGCACCCTTTTTTCCTAACTCTTCCATTGACTGGTATTTATTACTATATTTTTCTGGGTTACCCGATTCATTTTCCCCTTCAAGCCCATCTAGTAAAGCCTTCATACCTTCTGAAAGTGTTTCGTAGGCAAGGTACATATTTGTAAAAGCGGTATCTGCTCCATATGGTGGGCACTCTTTTGCATATAAAGTTGCTCCAAGTGGTGGTTTCTTCAAAAACATTAGGTCAGAGTGATAAAAACCGTCCCAACTATACGACTCTCCAGGTTCTCTAATAATCTTAAAGATCTCAGGAATTTCTGGTATACCTTTCACATACGGGTGAGGAATAAGTTTACCAAACCTCTGAGTAAAATCAAATTGTTGCTGATCTGTTAAATCTTGACCTCTAAATATAAGTACTAAATAATTTGCCCACGCATCCTGAATTTCTATCCAAGTTTCTGAATCAATACCAGACGTAAGGTCAATATCAGTAATTTCTGCTCCCATTGCGCCAGAAATCGGGTTAACAGTAATTCTCTTGTATTCCATCATTTCGTCACTCCTTTGTTTGAAATCAATTAATAGAAATCTAGCAAATCTTTTTTCTGCTAAAGGGTACTAAATACGCCATTAGATTATAATAATACGTCAAACATGATATTAAAAACTGTCTTTCAATATATAAGTGTTTTTAGTAAATTTTCAGAATAATTGGTGACAACAAAAAGATCTTTAAGACTTAACAGACTTGTGTAAATAGTCTTCCACCATATCGCCATAGCTTTGGTCAACACCAAACTCGAAACCATTTTCAACACGCTTAATTAATGCCTTTATTCCAAAAACCTCACTGAAAGTTACCGAGTTCTCCCTAAACTTTGTTTCATAAAAGTCTAACGAGCTAACTATTGCCATTATATCTTTCGCTCCAACTCCACTCACCGAAAAGAAAGTAAGTGTGTCTGACACTAATACAACGCTTGTATTTAGGAGAGTTGCACCTGGTTTTAACAGGGTGTTTAACTCTTCTTCCTCTTCAATTTGGCCCCTTAACATCCAATGATCTCGACCGATATACATCAAAGTTTTACCGTTGTTTGAGGTGAATGTGTTAGCTTCCTCAGGTATCTTCTGAAATAAGCTAACCAACAGCTCTTTCACATCCAACAAGTTTCCTTTTATGTCAAAAAGTGCCGATATTCTCTGTCTATTTATTTTAACTTCGTAAACCATATTAAGACCTTAAAAGCTCCCCACTCGGATCATGAAAAATTGGGGCAGTGACCCTAGCTTCTATCACCCGTTCCTTCAAACGAATATATGCTATTTCACCATGACGCGAATGACCATTTTCTAATAAAGCCAAACCAACCCACCGATTATTTAATACACTCCACACACATGCTGTAGTCAAACCCTCAGTAGCAACCTTTTCTCCTCTAGGCGTTAATGGGGCTCCTTCGGGGATAGCGTCATTAGGATCTTCCGGTAAAAGACCAACTAACTCTCGCCTAGGTTCATCAAGACTACGCCTCAGCTCTACCGATCTCTTACCAATAAAATCTTTTTTCTTCTTTGACATAACCCAACCCATACCAAGATCGAATGCATCAACAGTACCATCCACTTCATGTCCAAGGGATAAAAACCCTTTTTCTACTCGTAACACATGACTTGCCTCAGACCCAACTGGCAGAATATTAAATTTTACTCCAGCCTCCATGATGCTATTCCAAAGTTTAAGTACGTCCCGGGTTGCAACATTAATTTCAAAGGATAGTTCACCAGTGAAACTAACTCTAATAATTCGCGCCGCGATACCACCAACCGTTCCATCTCGAAGGGACATAAATGGAAATGACTCTTGAGAGATATCTATATTTGTACCCAAATTCTCTAAAACTTTTCTAGCATTTGGGCCACAAATAGTTGCATTGCTCCACTGGCTTGTAATCCCCGTGATTTTTACATCCCAGTTAGGTTGATCAAACTTTAATACTTTTGTCATATGTTGATTCACCAAATCGGAGTGCCCTGATGAGGTAGAAAGCAACCATCGATCCTCACTTAATCGGAATACGACACCATCATCAAATATTAAACCGTCGTCAGTCAACATAAACCCGTAACGCCCATTTCCTGGTTTAAGAGACGACATTACATTGGTATATATGAGGTCAAGAAACTGGCTTACATCCGTTCCTTGAAGTTCGAATTTTCCTAACGGAGACCCGTCATAAACACCAACTGATGTTCTTACAGCTAAGCACTCTCGGTTTACAGCATCCTGAAAATTCTCATCCATCATCGGAAAATAACCAGGCCTTCTCCACCTAGCCCCAGCCTCATACATAAATGCACCCTTATCTAGGTTCCATTTTGTAATTGGTGTATGCCTGTAAGGTAAAACTACTGAGCCCTCTCGAAGCCCGCCTATCGAGCCAAAAGAAATTGGGCTGAAAGGTGACCGAAAAGTGGTCGTTCCAACCTCTTCTAAATTAAGTCCCTGTCTTAAAGCTATTGTTCCTATAATATTTATATTTCCAGTTTTTCCTTGATCTATTCCCATTCCACCTGTGGTATAGCGCTTAACATGTTCTACATTAGAGTAACCCTCAAGAATCGCTAGATCGACATCATCAGTAGTAACATCGTTTTGAATGTCTAAAAAAGACTTTCCAAATTTTTTAGGTACTCCTACCTGCCAAAGTGGTTCGATTGAGTACTTTTCTAGTGTAGAGTTAGGAGCTTCTGTATGAATTTCTTTCAAACCAATTTCTTTTAAGGCCTGTTTACTAACTTCTAAACCACTATACAAAGCTTCACCCAACGTAAGTTTTCCTGAAGCAGCGCCAATACAAAGAGATTTTTGAATAGACTTATCAGGAATAAAGGTAGCAAGGTTTAAAACATACCTCAAACTCCCTCGGGCTTGTGAATGCAAATGAACCGTGGGATTCCATCCTCCAGAGTGACCAACAAGATCACAAGGCATAATTACTATTTTTTTTGTACTGCTGGACATTATCTCAACAGATTTAACTCTCTTATACCCATTCACTTTTGCAACTACACTGTCAGAAAAAACAGTAACATTGGGAATCTTCTGAATTGCATGGTCTGGAATGTCTTTGCGTGAATCCACTACTGCCACAACGTTCCCACCAGCGTTCAAGACATCTAAAGCCACTGAATATGCACTGTCATTGTTAGTGAATAAAACTACTTTTTCTCCTGGTAAAACAGCGTAACGATTTATGTAAGCCTGTATTGCTGATGCCATCATTACGCCAGGCCGATCATTATTAGGAAATACTATCGATCTCTCTATAGCCCCTGTCGCTATTAAAACTTGAGTAGCCCTAACTCTCCAGCTTCGCTCAATGATTGATGATGATTCTGTAATTCGTTGATTAATTATAAGTAAGTTGTGTTCTCTGTACGCCCAAACAGTACTATTTTGTAAATGAGTAACATTTTCCAAACTAGTTAATTCAGACACAACATCTTGCACCCAATCTAACCCAGCCTGCCCATTAATTTCTAAATTTTGATCTAGCAAGCTACCACCAGGCTCACTATTTTGATCTGCAATAATTATTCTTGCTCCAGCTCGTGCTGCCACCAAAGCCGCCATTAACCCACTAGGACCAGCGCCTACTATTAAAATATCCGCATGAGCATTCCGAGATTCAAAGTGACCTTCTTTTGGCGGAGCCACCGGCGCCCGAGCCAAACCAGCTGCCTTTCTTATAAAAGGTTCAAACAAATGCCAGGTAGGCCATTTAAATGTTTTGTAGTAAAAGCCCGCCGGTATAAAACGAGAAAAAACTTGAATCAATGCACCAAAATCAAACTCTGCTGACGGCCAGCAATTTACAGACCTCGCCTCTAAACCTTCTTTAATAATAACTGTTGTTATCAAGTTATTACCTGATGAATCATCACCTAAAAGTTCAACCAAAGATGCAGGCTCTTCAACTCCAGCTCCAACAATTCCTCTAGGGCGGTGATATTTAAAGCTCCTCGCAGTAACCATTACGCCATTAGCTAGAAGCGCTGACGCGAGTGTGTCTCCCTGAAAACCCTTATATTTTTTTCCATTAAAAGAAAAACTTACTTCTTGTTCTCTATTAATCCTACCACCAAACTTTAAACGTTTATTTTTGATCATCAGGTTGCCCCACAATCTCATGCGTCATAGTATTACGCCATATAGTAAACCATTCCCCACATCCCCTTGCGTGAAACCATTTCTCTTCAACAGGGCCAATAGGGTTAGGAACCATTGTTAAATGATCTACCCATTCAGTATCTGTTACATTACTAGGTTCTGGTCTTTTAGATCCAACAGGGCCACCATAAACGAATTCTGTCTCGCTGCGTTCACTACAAAAAGGGCAATTAATTAATAACATTTTTTTCTTTCACTCATCGAGCTGTCGTAGTCCCTGTTTCCATAATATAGGCTAGATTCTTAAAACGTTTTACGCTGAAAGGTGCCATAAGGTTATGAGGTTCATTTTTTGCAACATGATGTGCCATTGTTAAACCTCCAGCAGGAATGGCCTTATATCCTCCCCACCAACCTGCTGTTACAAACAAACCTGCTATGTCAGTTTCATCCATAATTGGTGATGCATCTGGTGTAATATCTAAATGACCACCCCATTGCCTCAATAGCTTTAATTTTTTAAACGATGGAAACAACTCAAGCATTGCTCCAACCGTATCCTCAAAAACGTGCTGTTTAATATCTCTCCTAAAGCTTTGCCCTGAATCTGGGCCTCCACCAATTACCAGCTCTCCTTTATCCGATTGGCTAAAGTAAAAGCCCAGATCAGAGCAATTCACGATAACATCTACTAAAGGCTTAACAGGCTCTGAAACAAAAGCTGTCAAATTCATTGTTCGTAAAGGTAGTCGTAGTCCAACAGTTTCAGTAAGAGTTGTTGTATGACCAGAAACAGCCACAACAACCTTCTTTGCCTTTACTATACCCTTTACGGTCTCAACCCCAGAAATTGCCCCGTCCTGTCCCTTTATGAGTGAAATAACACCAGTTTGTTCATGCATTTCAACTCCCATAGAATCCGCCGCTCTGGCATAACCCCAGGCAACGGCATCGTGTCGGTTTACTCCTGCATCTGTATGTACCATACCACCGATAATTGGTAATCGCGCATTTGGTCCTCCACCCGTTAATGGAGGAATAAGCTCTCGAACCTTCTCTGTTGTAATTTTTTCATATGTAGACCCATAGATATCCATCGCCAACTGGCGTCGACGCAATTCTCTCATTTTCGGATAATTAAGAACTACATCTATCATAGTTCGTTTAGAGTGCATCATATTAAAGTTTAAATCTCTTGTTAAACCTTCATAGAGCTCAACGGACTTTACATAAAACGGTATAGATTGGTCACGAATATAATTGGAGCGTACAGTGACAGTGTTACGTGCTACATTTCCTCCACCAAGCCACCCTCGATCAAGGACGGCAACATTTGTAATTCCAAATTCTTTAGCTAAATAATATGCTGTAGCTAAACCATGCCCTCCAGCCCCAATGATAACAACATCATACTCATTTTTTAAAGTTGGTTTTCTCCAAGCCTTTTGCCACTTCGTATGGCCTGACATCGCATTTTTTGCCAAAGAAAAAATTGAGTACTTCTGCATTTTAAGAAACTTCCAAGTGGCCTTCTGCCTACTTTAATGGGTTAACTAGAATTAAAACTATATGTTGTCTAATTGACTCAATGCAATACTTAAAAGGGTGCAAAATGCGTCATTATTTTACTTAAACTCGTCAACAACTGATCGCTAGCCTTCTTTTCACTTAAAACAAACCGCCTCCTCACATTTGCAAAGCAAAATAAATAGACGCATTTTAATTTCTACGCTAAGATTCAAAGAAAAACCACATTACATCTATTACTTAATAATAATTGGAGAGTTCTATGTTAAAAACTAACCCCTCACTTTTACGTTTAGGGACGGAATCTGCCTTTGAAGTCTTAGCTAGAGCTCAGGTGTTAGCATCTGAAGGTAAAAGTATAATAAACCTTGGTATCGGCCAACCAGACTTCTCGACCCCTGATCATATTGTTGAGGCTGGCATAAAGGCCCTTAAAGATGGTCATCATGGTTATACACCTGCAAATGGCTTACCGGTTTTAAGGGAAGCTGTTTGTGATGATTTAGCTAGAAGACATAGCGTCAGAGTTAACTCCAAAAATATTGTAATAGTACCTGGTGGCAAGCCAACTATGTTTTTTACAATACTTATGTTTGGTCAACCAGGGGCAGAAATTTTGTATCCAAACCCTGGTTTTCCAATTTATGAATCTTTAATAAGGTATAGTGGAGCCACCCCTATCCCAATTGCCCTTGAAGAAGAAAATGGCTTTGCTTTTCAAGCAGAAACAGTCCTGTCTCAAATAACACCAAAAACGAGACTAATAATAATAAATAGTCCTGCCAACCCTACAGGAGGGGTAACTCCAAAGTCAGAGATTGATAAATTAGTTTCTGGTCTCTCAGAGCACCCAAATATAGCGATACTTTCTGATGAAATATATAGTGAAATGCTCTATGATGAGCGAAAACACACAAGTCTTTTACAATACCCAGAAATTAGAGATAGACTAATAATGCTTGATGGTTGGTCAAAAACATACGCTATGACGGGTTGGAGACTCGGGTACGCTGTCTGGCCAGATCAGTTGGTTGATCATGCAACACGGCTTTGTATTAATGATCACTCATGTGTAAATGCGTCTGCGCAGTATGCTGGGCTTGCCGCGTTGACTGGCCCTAAAGATGATGTAAATAAAATGTTTTTAGCATTTGATGACAGACGCAAAATAATTGTTTCTAAACTTAACAAGATACCAGGGTTTCGTTGTACTAATTCTGCTGGAGCATTTTATGCTTTTCCAAATATTGAGGAAACAGGATTAACCTCGCGTGATGCGCAAGACCGTTTTTTAAATGAGGCCGGTGTGGCTACTATCGCAGGTACAAGTTTTGGAAGTTCTGGAGAAGGGTTTATAAGGTTTTCCTATGCAAATAGCATAGAAAACATCGAGGAAGCCTTGTCTCGTATAGAAAATATTTTGTAACACCCCCCTGACTGGCATTCTGTCAGTTTTTAATATGTTTTTTAATACAGTCTTAAGTATTTATAATAATAAATCTGGACCTATGTAGTATAGTATTATCTAGTTTAGCAGATAGTAGTTTTTTACTGTAATGAGACTCTCTAATAATTTAGAAGAATACTCGATTAATTAACGTCACAGTTGAAATTTGCTAAGAAACCCCTTATTCGGTACTTAAGCAAAAAAAAGGCACATTGTGACAAACCATCTCTACAAAAATGATATACCAGAAGGTTTAACTTTAGGTTCTACCATTGCAATAGATTGTGAAACGATGGGCCTTAATATTAAAAGAGACCGTCTTTGTTTGGTCCAACTGTCTAACGGGGACGGAAATACACATTTGGTCCAAATTGATCTAATACAAAAGCCTGCTCCAAACCTTTGCAAACTTCTTTGTGATACTAGCATACTAAAGTTATTTCATTTTGGACGCTTTGATATTGCAGTATTATTACAAACCTTTGGTGTTTTAACTGGTCCAGTTTACTGTACTAAAATAGCATCCAAGCTCGTACGAACTTACACAGACCGGCACGGCTTAAAAAACCTAATACAAGAACTCTTAGAAATTGATATCTCTAAACATCAGCAATCTAGCAACTGGGGCGCAAAAAACTTAACAAACTCTCAAATTGAATATGCTGCGTCAGACGTCCTATACTTACACTCATTAAAAAGTAAGTTAGACATAATGTTAGAGCGGGAATCTCGATTGGATTTAGCAAAAAAATGCTTCGAGTTTCTACCTACTAGAGCTGAGTTAGACCTAGTTGGATGGCCAGAAATAGATTTATTCTCTCATTAATATAAAGTGACCATTATAGTGAAAAATAATAAACTTGTACAAATAGGCCGACGCGTGATCGACACCGAAGCAATTGCCCTGTCGGCATTATCAAGCTCTTTAGACCAAAACTTTTCAAATGCCGTTGAGCTAATTTTAGCAGCTACCGGGCGTGTTATCGTAAGTGGGATGGGAAAATCTGGGCATATAGCACGAAAAATAGCGTCAACCCTGGCTTCAACAGGGACACCAGCCCATTTTGTACATCCTGCCGAAGCCAGTCACGGCGATCTTGGAATGATTGTAAAGGGTGACATTGTAATAATATTATCAAACTCAGGAGAAACACCTGAGTTAGCCAACCTAGTTGCTTACTCAAAAAAATTTGAAATTCCTATGATAGGAATTGCACAAAATAAAAATAGCACCCTTTTACAAAAGACTGATGTATCAATTGTTTTACCTGAAGCAAAAGAAGCATGCGAATCTGGTAT
This sequence comes from uncultured Paracoccaceae bacterium, assembly GCA_905181985.1. Lineage (GTDB taxonomy): Bacteria > Pseudomonadota > Alphaproteobacteria > Rhodobacterales > Rhodobacteraceae. The sequence goes on from CAJIZW010000045.1 coordinate 12,636, forward strand.
AGTCCCCACCACATCAACAACTATGACTCTAGCATTGGGAGACGCTTTATCCATTGCTCTAATGGAGCATCGTAAATTTACACCAAGCAATTTTCGCGAGTTTCATCCTGGAGGCAACCTAGGAGCACAACTTTCAAGAGTTAAGGATATAATGCATACGAATGACTTATTACCCTTAACAGACTTAGATACCCCAATGGCTGAAGTTCTAATTAATATGAGTAAAAAAGGATTTGGTATAGTTGGGGTATTAAATAAACAAAGTAATCTTCTAGGAATTATTACTGATGGGGATTTGCGTCGCAACATGGATACTCTTCTTGATATGAGTGCAGAAGAAGTAATGACAATTAACCCTCAGGTAATTGAATCAAAATCTTTTTTAGTCGAAGCTTTGGAAATTATGAACTCCAAGAAAATTACATGTCTCTTTGTCGTCGAGGAAAATAAACCAATAGGGATTATACATATTCATGATTGTCTTCGAGCGGGTATAAAGCAGAAATGATAGCATTTGATAATAAGTACTCATACTTCGTTTTCTTTGCCAAAATTTTTCTTCCTATCTCTGCACTATTAATACTCTCAACCCTCTTCCTATTCGTTAAATTTTCAGACTCATCTCAAATAGTTTCCATATCAGATATTGGTACAGACCGAGACATCGCAAATCAACAAATCACCTCTCCAATCTATTCTGGGTTAACAGATGATGGGTCCATACTAGAGTTTTCATCCCGCACTATTTCTCCCGGAATATTAAACCCAAAAAAAGTTTATGCTAAAGACGTTGTAGCTAAAATAACTACACCTAATGGAAGTATATATGAAGTTTACTCGAACAAGGGTTCATACAATGACAAAACGTCAACTGTTGACTTAAAAAAAAATGTTGTTGTTCATATGCCAGAAGGTTATAAAATATTTACCGATAATTTATCTACACATGTAAAAAAAACCTTACTTGAGTCTCCAACGCCTATAATAGCAGAAAGCCCACTTGGCACATTAAAAGCGGGTAATATGTTGATAATAGAAAAAAATAATCAGCATCTTCTAATTTTTAAAAAAGGCGTTACACTGCAAACTAAGGTACCAGGTTAGGCTTTAAAATGAATTTTTTTAAAACTTTAATGATAACAGTAGTTCTAAGCGGGTTATTTAACTCTATATCTATGGGGCAATCAATAACAAAGCCAGGTACTGGCTTTAAATTTGATAACTCATTACCTTTAACAATAACGTCAAGCCAATTAAACGTTGAGCAGAATGTTGGTAAAGCTACATTCATAGGTGACGTCGTTGCAAAGCAGGGAAACCTAATTCTAAGTGCAGAAGAGCTTGTGGTCGAGTACGAAATGAAAAGTAAGCGTATGACCAGTGTAATGAAGAGATTAATTGCCAGTATTAATGTTACCCTCGTATCTGAAGAG